>CAMFHW010000001.1 GCA_945952175.1 uncultured Phenylobacterium sp.
GGCCTCGACGGCGCCCGCCACGCCGGCTCCGGACGCCGCGGCCGCCCCGGCTGCGCCCGCCGCCCCAGCCGAGGCCGCCAAGCCCGAGCCGACCCTGCCGACCTCCGGCGACGGCTTCGAGATCACCCAGGTGCTGAGCAATGTCTGCATGCCCCTGGTGAAGGGCGGCGACTGGGTCCAGCTGGCCCAGGCCAACGGCTTCAAGAAGGCCAAGAAGAACGGCGTGCAGGTGATGAGCAAGCAGCTCGGCGCCGACAAGGCCTATTCGATCACCCTGGAAAACCCGGGCTCGAACAAGGACGTCTGCAGCCTGACCCTGAACTACGCCATCGATGGCGAGAAGCCGATCATCGCGGCCCTCAACATCTGGTCCTACCTGCACGACCCCTTCATGCCGGTGCAGCGCAACGACTTCACGCCGCCGACCGACTACAAGCGGATCACCAATTCGTGGGAATACTATGACGAGCACGTCTCCGACGGCCTCGTCTTCGTCCAGCTGAAGAAGCCGGACGGCACGCCGGCGACCCCCAAGGCGGACTTGGCGACCCTGCTCTACAGCGAGCGGCACTTCTGATCCCGGTCCTGGCCTGATCCGAGAATTCCAGGCGCCGGGGACGACCTCGGCGCCTTTCTCATGTCAGCGGGACGACCCGCGCGGAAAAGGAGCTAGGCCATGGCTTGGCTGGTTCTGTTCGTGGCGGGCCTCTGCGAGGTCGGCTGGGCCGTTGGGCTCAAATACACCGAAGGCTTCACGCGGCCGATCCCGACCGCCTTCACCGCCGCCATGCTGGCGGCCTCGATGGCGCTCTTGGCCTGGGCGGTGAAGACCCTGCCGCTGGGTACGGCCTATGCGATCTGGACCGGGATCGGGGCGGTGGGCGCGGTCGCGCTCGGCATCGTGCTGTTCAAGGAGCCGGTGACCCTGCCGCGGCTCTTCTGTGTCGGCCTGATCGTCGCCGGGATCCTGGGCCTGAAGCTGACGAGCGGGTCGGCGGCTTAGTTCGGCCAAAAATAGCCCGTCATCCCGGGTCTCCGCTTCGCTACGCCCGGGATGACGCGTTAGATCAGCCCAAGCGCGCCATGGTCGCCGCGAGGGCGACCACCAGGATGAGCAGGGCCATCTGGTAGACCAGGAAGCGGCGGATGCGGGCGATCTCGCTGTCGGGCGGGGCGAAGCCGGGCTCGGTGGCCTGGGCCTTGCGCCAGCGCAGGAAGGCGATGGTCGGCGGGATCGACAGCAGGCCGATCAAGCCGAAGGCGCCCATCTTGGCCCAGAACCAGGGATTGCCGACGTAGTAGGCGTAGCCCTTGACCCCGTAGATCACCCGCAGCACGCCGATCACCACGATCAGCCCGGCCGTGCCGCCATAGCCGGCGTCGAGCCGGGCGAGGCGCGCGACCTCGGGACCGGCCAGGCCCGGCTTCAGCCGCGCGAGCTCGGTGGCCATCATCACCGCCAGGCCGAAGACGAGAATATGGTGGACGATGGCGAGCGTCAGGTCGGCGATCATGGGGTCTCCCGGAGGTGGACGGCGGGCCAGAACGGCAGCCTGCCCAAGTTCGGATGAGGCGTCACCCCGGCTCAGGGCAGGCGTTTCCAGACGATGTCCTCGCCCTCGCGCCGATCCAGGAAGCCGGTGATATGGCCGCTGGCGTCGCGCTGGAACATCTTGCGGACGCGAAGCTGGTCGGGTGCGAAGAGAATGTCGGCGGTTTCTGCTGCCAGCGGCTTACCGGGCTTGCCTTCGCGGCCGCCGACCAGGTGGTCGCCGTCCATGGCGATCACATAGACGAGGTCCGGGCCCGCGGCGTAGCGGCCGGCATAGTCGTCGAGGCGCGCGGGCGGCAGGACGATCGTCGGCGGGGCCTTGAGCGCGGCGTAGCTGTGGGTCGCCAGCACCTTCCAGCCGCCATCGCGGCGGACCCAGGTCTCGGTCATCAGGTAGCGGGCGGTGAGCTTCTGGCCATGGAAGGTCTCGAACTCGTTGAGGTGGAACACCGCGACGGCCACGTCGTCGCCGGAGGTGGTGATCCTGTAGTCGTCGTCGACATCGATATGGCCGGAGACGCCGGGCGGCAGGGGCGTGACCTGGTCCAGCATCTGGGCGCGGGTGAAGACCGCGCCGGATTCGTCGGCATAGACGGCGTCGGGCGCCATCAGCCGGTCCCAGACGGTGCGGTCGCCGGCCGAGACCGCGTCGACCAGGGCCTGGGACTGGGCGCGCAGGGTGTGGGGGAGATCGGAGGCGGCGGCGAGCAGGACGAGGGCGGCGAGGATCATCCCGCTATCTGCGCCGGGCTTCGCAGCAATGTCTTGAACCGATTTGACGCCGCGTCGGGGACCACCTTGCCGCGATCGCCCCGACCTAGGCCGGCTCCGCGACCTTCGCCAGCCAGGTCAGGACCTCGCGGGCCACGTCCTCCCAGCCCGGCTCGCCGGGCAGCCAGTGGCTCATGCCGGCCATCTCGATGGCGGTTCCGCCCAGGCGGTCGGCGATCTGGCGGGCGGTGGCGGGAGGGTGGACCACGTCGCGGGCGCCGGCCACCACCAGGCTCGGGGCGGGGAGCGGGCCGGGGCCGATGCTGGTGGTCATGAACGGGTCCAGCCACCAGTTCAGCGTCTCCCAGAGCGCGCGGCCGCTCTCGGGCCGCATGCGGGCGATCGCCGCCTCGCGCTCGGGCTTGGCCAGGCGATCGAGACTGTAGGTGCGCGCGACCGTGCGGTCGGGATTGACCGCCTGCAGCCAGAAGGGCCCCAGCATGTGCAGGCCCACCGCCGAGATCGCCTCCTCCAGCGAGGCGCCGGCGATGCCCCAGGGCGGGGAGGGCGCCAGGAGGACCAGGGCGCGGAGCCTCGCCTTGCGCGCGGCCAGCTGGGCGGCGAGGCCGCCGAGCGAATGGCCGAGCAGGACGGGCGGCTCGCCAAGCCCCTGGCAGAACCGTGCGATGTCGGCGGCGTAGTCGGACATTGACAGGCCGGTCACCGCAGAGGTCGGATCGGCGGGGGCGTGGCCGCGCAGGTCGAGCGCATGGACCGCATGGCCGGCCGCCTCGAAGGGCGCGCGGAAATGCTCGAAGATCCAGGCGCCGCAGAAGGCGCCGTGCACCATGATGATCGGCGCCTTGGGAGAACTCATGGCGCCTTCCTACAGGAGCCCGGAGCGCCCGGCACGCGCCGATGCGGCGTGGGGCGTGAAGGCGGCGACCACCGCCTCATAGATCGGCTTCTTGAAGGGCACGACGAGGCCGGGCGCTTCGTCGAGGTCGGCCCACCGCCAAGCGTCGAATTCCGGATGGCCGTAGGCCTCCAGGTCGATCTCGTCCTCCTGGCCCTCGAAGCGCAGGGCGAACCAGACCTGGCGCTGGCCCTTCCAGCCGCGGGCGATCTTGGAACCGGTGTGCTCGGGCGGGAAGTCGTAGGTGAGCCAGCCCTCGGTGCGGCCGAGTAGGGCGGTGGTGCGCACCCCGGTCTCCTCGGCGAGCTCGCGAAGGGCCGCGACCTCAAGGTCCTCGCCGTTGTCGACACCGCCTTGCGGGAACTGCCAGTTATACGGGCCGGGCGTGGCCGCGCGCCGGCCGAGCCAGACCCGCCCGTCCGCATGGAACAGCACCACCCCGACATTGGGACGGTAGGCTGAAAGATCGCTCATCGGCGGACGGTCAGGGCCGAGGCCGGGGCAAGCTGGTAGCCGCGCGATTCCACCGACTGGGTCCAGGCGGCGACCTGGGCGAGCGTCACCGGATAGGCGAAGCCGGAGCCGAGCGCCTGGCCGTGCTGCAGGGCGCCGGCTTCCAGGGCCAGCAGCTGCTGATCGATGGAATCCTTGGAGAGCTGGTCATCGATGATGCGGTCGGCCGAGGCGCGGGGCAGGCCGCCGCCGCGCTTGGCGGCCGAGCCGTCGTCGATGAAGGCGAGCCCCCGACCCTTGAGCGCGCCGGAGAAGGCGCTCATCGCGCCGTCCGAGCCGACGAAGCGCGAGCCCAGATAGTTGGTCACGCCGAAATAGCCGGTGGCGCGGCTGAGCAGCCATTCCAGCTTCTTCACCGTCTCCGGACCCTGGGCGTTGGCCATCAGGGTGTAGGGGCCGGGATCGTTCTGCGGATAGTCCACCGGCTCCATGGGCGCCTCGAGCAGCACCTCGTGGCCGTTGGCGCGGGCGAGGTCGATCCAGCCCTGCAGGCCCTCGGCATAGGGCACGAAGGACAGGGTCACCTCGGGCGGGAGCTGCTCGATGGCCTGGCGCGTCGCGGTGGCGTTGAGGCCGAGCCCGCCGATCACCAGGGCCACCTTGGGCCGGCCATTGGAGGTGAAGGGACGCGAATAGGCCTGGGACGGGGTGCGGCCATCGGGCGCGATGATCGGCAGGAGGCCGCCGGGCCCCTGGGTGGTCATGCCGGCGATCGGCGCCTGGGGCAGGGGATCGGCGGTCTTGAAGGTATGGCCGCCCGGCATGGTGATGGTGGCCTCGCCGCTATAGGCGCCGGCGGCGATCGGCTCCTCCGAGAGGCGATAGATGTCCTCGGTGACCGTCGGGCCGCCCGGTTGTTCGGCGGCCAGGGCTTCGCGCCAGCCGGGAGGGGCGGCCATGGAAGCAACCTTGGCCAGGGAGATCCGTACCGTGGGGTTGCCGGCATGGGGGTCGCCCAGGAGGGCGATCACGCCGAGGCCCGTGGCGAGGAACAGGGCCGCCGCCGCGCCCGCCCCGACATAGGGGTTGGCGATGGCGCGGCCGAGCAGCTCGGCGGCGTCGAAGCCCGGCGTCGGCGCGGCCGCGACGGGGTTCAGGTTACGCTTGGAAAACATGCGGAGGCCTCCATGCCGGAGCCTCCGCGAACATGGTTAATGAAGGACTTAAGCCGGGGTCGCGGGACGGCCGGACACGGGGTCGCACCGGCTCAGACGCGCCAGGCGTGAGTCCCCTCGCGCAGGCTGTCCCAGAGCGCCTCGGCGACCGGCCCATGCGGTCGGTCGCGCCGGCGCATCGCCGCCAGCACCTCCGTCCGGCCAGGCATGTGGCGGCCGCGCAGCGACAGGAGCCGGCCGTCGCGCAGGTCGTCCTCGATCAGGAAGCCCGGCAGGTGTCCCCAGGCCATGCCGTGCAGGATGAGCTCGCGCTTCATCTGGTGGTCGGGCGCCGAGCACTGGTGCGCGCCCTCGATCACGAAATGGCTCTCCGGCGCGGTGCGCCGCGCGGTGTCGCGCAGCAGGCACTGGGTGAGGGGGCGCATCTGTTCCGGCGTCAGCGCGTCGGTGATCGCGAACGGCAGAAAGCCCGGCGCGGCGACGGGAAGGAGCGTCACCTCGCCGAGCGCGACATGGTCCAGGCGTGGGTCGGCCAGGTCCAGCCGATGGAAGACCAGATCCGCCTCTCCGTCCGCCAGCCGCTCATAGGGGCCGCCGACCGCTTCATAGTCGAGATGCAGCCGCGTGCGGGGATGGTCCGCGAAGAAGCCGCTCAGGGCGCCGAGGATCGGCGCGCGCGGACAAAGGTCGCCGCACACCACCCGCAGGCGGGTCTCCTCTCCGCTGGCCAGCTGGCCCGCATAGCTGCTCAGTCCTTCGAGGTTCTCGAGCGCCAGCCGCGCGCGGGCGTGGAACAGCTTGCCGGCGTCGGTCAGGGCGGCCCGGTAGCCGCTGCGATCCAGGAGCTTCAGTCCCAGCCGGTCCTCCAGGCGCGCCACGGCGGCGAACACCGAGGGATGGGTCCGGTTCAGGGCTCGCGCCGCAGCCTGGAAGCCACCCTCGCGGGCGACGGCGTCGAAGCAGCGCAGGTCGTGGATCTTGAAGTCGTCCACTATCGGAGAATCCTACAAAGATCATCAGATCATAGTAATTTTTCCGGACGATGACGAGTCCTAGGTCTGTCGCGCCAAGGAGGCCTCGACATGACCACGACTGAGCATTTCACCACCGGCGACGGTTGCCGGATCGCCTACAGGATCGACGGCGCGGAGGGCCGGCCAGTCCTGGTGCTGTCCAACTCCATCGCCACGGACCTGCACATGTGGGACGGCGAGGTCGCCGCCCTGGCCGAACACTTCCGCGTCCTGCGCTACGACACGCGCGGCCATGGAGGGTCCGACGCGCCGGTCGGCGCCTATTCGCTGGACCGGCTCGGGCGGGATGTCCTCGAGCTGCTCGACGCGCTCGCGATCGAACGGGCGCATTTCTGTGGCCTGTCGCTGGGCGGCTTCATCGGTCAATGGCTCGGCGTCCATGCGCCGGATCGGCTGGAGCGCCTTATCCTGTCCAACACCTCGCCCTATCTCGGCCCCGCGCCACAATGGGACGAACTGATCCGCGCGATGCTGGCGGCGCCGGACCTGTCGGCGACGGCGGAGATGTTCATGGGCAACTGGTTTCCGAAGCGGATGTTCGAGACCGACCGGGACCTCATCGAGGCTTTCCGCACGGCGGCCCTGGCCACGCCCGCCCGTGGCCTGGCGGGCTGCTTCGCCGTCGTGCGCGACTCGGACCTGAGGCGCACGATCGCCCTGATCACCGCCCCGACCCTAGTGATCGGCGGCCTGGACGACACCGTCACCCTGGCCAGCCACAGCGAGGCGATCGCGCAGACCATCCCGAGCGCCCGGCTGGTCCTGCTGCCGGGCGTGCATATGCTCAACGTGGAGCGGCGGGCCGAATTCCTCGCCGAAGCGATCGGGTTCCTGCTGGGCGATCGGTAAAGGAGCCTCCGCCGCGCCTTGGACGGCGAAGGCGTCGCGGGCGTCGAGGAAGGCGTCATCGTCGGCCTTGCGCCGGCGTCCCATAAGCGTCGAGGCCTCGGTCAGGCTCTCCGACGCGGAGATCATGGATGGCCGGGACGAGCCCGGCCATGACGAGGTGGAGTCCTACTTCGCGACGGGGACCGGGTGCGGGTCGAGCTTCGGCGTGGACTTGACGCCCACCACCTCGGCCAGGCGCGCCGACGGATGCGGCATCTTCGGCGTGGCGGCGACCGAGCCGAACTTCAGCACGTCCTTGGCGCGGGCGAGCTGGAAGTCGCCGGTCTTGGTGTCGAAGTCGTTCGGCGGAGCCTCGGCCGGCTCGTGGGCGCCGACGCGGCTCTTGCCTTCCTGGGCGTTGAGCGCGTTGCGGAACGAGGCCTCCGAGAACTGGAAGGCGCGGTTGGCGACGGCCTGGGCCTCGTCCTTGGTCTCGGCCACCTCGAGGTTCGGGATGATGCCGGTCTTCTGGATCGAGGCGCCGGACGGCGTGTAGTAGCGCGCCGTGGTCAGCTTCAAGGCGCCGTCGGCGCCGCCGCGCAGCGGGATGACGGTCTGGACCGAGCCCTTGCCGAAGCTGGTCAGGCCGACCAGTTCCGCGCGCTTGCGGTCCTGCAGGGCGCCGGCCACGATCTCGGCCGCCGAGGCGGTGCCGGAATTGATCAGGACCACGATCGGCAGGCCGTTGGTGATGTCGCCGGGCCGGGCGTTGTAGCGCTCGACGTCGCGCGGATCGCGGCCGCGCTGGGAGACGATCTCGCCGCCGTCGAGGAACAGGTCGGAGACGCCGACCGCCTGGTCGAGCAGGCCGCCGGGATTGTTGCGCAGGTCGAGGATCAGCCCCTTCATCTTGGGGTTCTTCGCCTTGATCTCGGCGAAGGCGGCCTCGGCCTCGTCGGTGGTCTTCTCGTTGAAGGCCGAGATGCGGAGGTAGCCGTAGTCGCCTTCCAGCTTGGCGGTCGCCGACTTGGTCTTGATGACCTCGCGCACCAGCTTCACGTCGAAGGGATCGGTCTTCTCGCGGGCGATGGTCAGGGTGACCGTCTCGCCCGGCTTGCCGCGCATCTGCTTGACCGCGTCGGTCACCGACAGGCCCAGCACGCTCTCGCCGTTCACGGCGGTGATGAAGTCGCCGGCCTTGATCCCGGCCCGCGCGGCGGGGGTGTTGTCCATGGGCGAGATCACCTTGACCACGCCATCCTCGCTGGTGACCTCGATGCCGAGCCCGCCGTATTCGCCGCGCGTCTGATCGCGCATGTCGTCGAAGCTCTCCGGATTCAGATAGCCGGAATGCGGGTCGAGCGAGGTGAGCATGCCGTCGATGGCCGCTTCGATCAGCTTCTTGTCGTCGACCTCGGTGACGTACTGCCGCTCGACCGTGTCGAGCACGTCGCCGAACAGCTCCAACATCTTGTAGGTCTTGGCCCGGGGCTGGGCCGAGGCCATCGCCTGCTGGCTCACATAGGCCATGGAGCCCGCGCCAAGCACGAAGGCCGAGACACCGATGAGGAGATACTTCTTCATATCCTGGCCCTAGGGCTCCCTTGCGGCGGAATTGGGCCGCCTTAAGCGTTCACGTTCGTCATGGACCATTCCGGCGGTCCGAAAATTCAACGCCCCTGCCGGTCTTCAGCCGGCTTCCATCTTCAACCAGCGCCCGGGATCGATCGGCTCCCCGCGCTCGCGGACCTCCAGATAGAGTTCCGCCGCCGTTTGTCGCCCATCCGGCATCTCTCCGACAGGCGCCCCGGCCGCGACGGATTGTCCGAGACCGACGTTCGCCCGGTCCAGACCAGCCAACACCAGATGGCATCCGCCGGACAGCCGCAAGATCAATATGACCCCCCAACCCTTAACCGGGCCTACATATTGGACAATCCCGCCATCGGGCGCATTCACCTTCGCGTGGGAGGCGGCAAGGATGGTCACGCCGTTCGCGCGCCCGCCGCCCGCAAGGGATTGGCCGAAGTGGTGGATGACCGGACCGGGCGTCGGCGGCACGAGGCTGGTCGGTAGCGTCACCGGCTGCTCGGCGAGGCCCGCCTTCAGGTCGACCGGTCCCGAGCCAGGCGTCAGGTGGTGGTCGGCGGCGGTGCTGTCGGCGGTGAACAGGGTCTCGTTGGCGACGGCGGCCAAACGTCGCTGGCGGGCGATTTCGCGGGCCTCGACGGCGTAGACCTTCGCGCGGCGCTCAAGCTCCGGGGTGATGGCCTTGACCAGGATGGCGGCGCGGGCGGCGTCGACGGCGTCCCTGGGGCTGACCAGCAGGGCCGGCGGCGGGTCGCGGCGATAGCGCTCCAGCACGGTCAGCAGGCGGGCGAAACGGTTGAGGTTCTTGCCCTGCTCGG
Source organism: uncultured Phenylobacterium sp. (assembly GCA_945952175.1). Classification (GTDB taxonomy): domain Bacteria; phylum Pseudomonadota; class Alphaproteobacteria; order Caulobacterales; family Caulobacteraceae; genus Phenylobacterium. The sequence continues at coordinate 9,078 of CAMFHW010000001.1, forward strand.
CGTTCAGCGCGACCTCGCGCATGTTGAGCTTCTCGAGGCGCGCGCGGTTCCCCTGGGCCGAGGCGAGCGCGGCCGCCCCGGCCAGACCCGCGGCCAGCAGGCCGATCGCCAGCCAGCGCCGGGGCCGCAAGGGTCTCGCCTCAATCGCGGTGATAGGGGCCTCCCGCCAGGATCGTCACGGCACGGTAGACCTGTTCGGCCAGCATGGCGCGCACGAGGGCGTGAGGCCAGGTCTGGGGGCCGAAGGCGAGCTTGCCGTTCGCCTCGGCCACCAGGGCGGGGTCGAGGCCGTCGGCCCCGCCGATCACCAGCACCAGGCGGCGCACGCCGTCGTCGCGCAGGCGCCCGATCAGGCCGGCGAAGTCGCGGGAGGTCCGCGCGGTCCCGCGCTCGTCGCAGGCGATGACATGGGAGTCGGCCAGGTGGGCGCGGAGCGCCTCGGCTTCGGCGGCCTTGCCGGGCTTGCGGGCCTCGACCTCGATCACCTCGACGGGACCCAGGCCCAGGGATCGCCCGGCCGCGGTGGCGCGGTCGACATAGGTCTTGACCAGTTCGACCTCGGGCGACCGCGGCAGGCGGCCGACCGCCAGCAGCACCAGCCTCAAGAGATGGCGGCGCGGACCGGCGGCTCGACCGACCAGATCTTCTCGATGTTGTAGAAGCTGCGGACTTCGGGCCGGAACAGGTGGACGATCACGTCGCCGGTGTCGATCAGCACCCAGTCGCAGTGCGGCATGCCCTCGACGCGGGCCTTGCCGTAGCCCTCGTCCTTGAGGGCGCGCAGCAGGTGATCGGCCATGGCGCCGACATGACGGTGCGACCGTCCGGACGCGACGATCAGGCCGTCGGCGACAGCGCTCTTGCCTTTGAGATCGATGAAAACAACGTCCTGGGCCTTGTCGTCGTCGAGACGGGCCAGGATCAGGTCCTCCAGGGCGGAAATCCGCTGCTGGGGGTCGCCGTCGGCCGAAGGGGCCGGGGCGCGTTGCGCGCTAGGCGCAGGGTCAGGGCTCAGCGGGGTCGCTCCTTTGTTGCCTCGCTAGGCGGGGTCCATACCACGGAATGCGGGCGCGGTCAGCCCGCGCTCACGAACTCGTCAGGCGCGCGAGGCGCGAGCTTGCCTCATGCGTTCCCGAAGCGCCGTCGACGACTGGAAATTCAGCGGTCCGCGCAGGAAGACCCAGGCGGGGGGAACGGTGTCCGGCAGGCCGCGGGCCTGGGTCGAGGGTCGGCGATTGCGGGCGAACCGGCGCGCGGCGGGCGACGAGCGGCTCTTCAGCGAGATCCAGGGCCGCGAGACCACGGCGACCGGGACCTCGGCCATGATCTGGGTCCAGCCGCGCCAGCGGTGGAAGCTCGCCAGGCTGTCGGCGCCCATGATCCAGACGAACTTGACCCCCGGAAAGCGGGCCTTCAGCACCCGCAGGGTGTCGATGGTGTACTGGGTGCCGATCTGGGTCTCGATCCCGGAGACGATCATGGCGGGACCCTGGGCCACGGCCTGGGCGCCCCTGATGCGGTCGGCCTGGCTCGCCAGTTCGTGGCGCGACTTCAGCGGGTTCTGCGGGCTGACCAGCCAGATCACCTTGTCGAGGCCGAGCCGGCGGCGCGCGGTCTCGGCCACGTGGGCGTGGCCCTGGTGGGCCGGATTGAACGAGCCGCCATAGAGGCCCACGCGCATGCCCGGCGCCAGCGAGAAGCCGAGGCGCAGGGTGGCGGGCCGACCCGCGGCGGGGACGCGCCTAGCGGGGCCCGCGAACCACATGGACCTGTCCGAGCCTCAAGACCGCTTCGCCGTCTCGGGATTGCGATCGAGATGGATGTCGGCCTGGCGCACCCGGGCGCGGACCGTGAAGACGCCGTCGCCGGCCAGGACGCCGCCGCGGGCGAACAGGCGGCCATGCTCCCAGTTGGAGAGGCCGAGCTCGGGACGGTTCAGGGCGTACTGGCCGTCGACCCAGCGGGTGAAGCCGTCGCCGGCGAAGGGCGCGTCGGCCGCGGCGAAGAAGCGGTCGTGAGCCGCAGGGTCCCGCGAGATCAGGCTGGCGGCGAAGCGGGGGCTGTAGCGGTTGAAGAGGGCCACGGCGGCGTCGAGGTCGTCGACCACGGCCAGGGTGACCTCCGGCGTGTCCTCCCACTCCCATTCGCGACCGAGCTCGGCCTGGGCGAGGCGTTCGGCCAGGGGCTCTTCGCGGGCGCCCTCGGCCCGGGCGACGGTGACGCGGGCCTCGCGCCAGTCGGCGGGGACCAGGTCCCAGGCGTCGTCGAGGACGTGCAGCTTGCAGCCGGCGCGCCGGACCCCGGCGTCCTTCAGGGCGCGCAGGAAGACGGGGATCAGCTCGGCGGCCCGCTCGCGCACGATGCAGCAGACATTGAGCGTGTTGCAGACCTTGCGGTCGAGCGAGTGATAGACGGCCGCCTCGAAGCGCCCGGCGTCGGCGGCGGTGTCCGCCACCATCCAGGCGCCGCCCGTGCCGTGCAGGCTGACCGGGGTCCCGGCTTGCCGGGCGATGGCGCCGAGCTGGGCGACGGCCGGCCCGGAGCCGCGGGCCACGGCGAGCGCCAGGCGCGGATCGGAGAACATCGCCCAGCCGGCGGCGTGTTCCGGCGAGGCGATCAGGGCCGCCGCGCCGTCGGGCAGGCCGGCCTTGGCGAGCGCCGGGTCCAGCGCGTGCTCGACGATGGCGCGGGCGGTGCCGAGCGCGTCGGAGCCGATGCGGAACACCACGGTGTTGCCGGTGCGCAGGACGCCGGTGGCGTCGGCGAAGACGTTCGGGCGGCCCTCGAAGACGAAGCCGACCACGCCGAGCGGGGCGGCGACCTGCTCGACGCTCCAGCCGGGATGCTCGATCGTCTCCAGCACCCGGCCGCGGCCGGCCGGGCTGTCGCGCCAGGCCCGCAGGCCGGCGATCATGTCGCGGCGCATGGCCTCGCCGATGGCCAGGCGGGTGGGGGAGCGCCCGCGCGCGCGGGCACGCTCGACGTCCTCGGCGTTGGCGGCGGCGATCCGGGTCCAGACGATCTCGTCGGCCAGGGCGGCGGCGAAGGCGTCGAAGAAGGCGCTGATCTGATCGTCGCCCACCGATCCCATCCGGGCGGAGGCGGCGTGGGAGCGGCCGGCGGCGTGGTCGGGCAGGGCCTGGACGGCTGCAGGCACGTGCAGCAGGTCGCCGGTGTCCTGCACCACCACCAGCCGATCGCCGGGGCGGAAGGCGGCGGCGAGGGCGTCGGACACGTGGGTCACGCGGTCGCCGCCGAACACGATCGGCATGCCCGGGACGAGCGTGTCCAGCCGGGCGATCCTCGCCCCCGGTCCCTTCGTCGATCCCGCGCCCGCTCCGTCCACGTCCGCCGCCATATGCTCAAGATGAGCCTTAGTAGGCCTCTTTCAGCCCCGGTTCAAACCCGACTGCGACAGCCTGCCGCAGCCGGATTAAGCGCGCTGTTACGGTTACCGGCCATTCCTGGCACGGCCAGAACGGCATCCGGGGGCGGACTGCGAGAACCATGAAACGGTTCCTGTCATTGGGGGTCCTGCTGCAGGCCATCACGGGCCTGCTGGCCCTGGCCCTGGTCGCCGCCTGCGCCGTCTCCGCCGAACGCGCCTACCAGCGGCGCGAGGTCGCCCGCCAGATGGTGCTGGCCACCGAAGTCACCCACGACCTGTTCGACGCCATGCAGGGCCTGCGCATGGAGCGCGGCGCCACGGCGGTGGTGCTGTCGCGGCGCGACGCCTCCAACGATTCCTACCGTCGCGTGCCGCCCCTGCGCGATGCGGCCGAAGCGGCCCTGGCGCGGGCCCTCACCACGCTCGCCGAGCAGCGGGACAACCGGTCGGCCAGCGAAGTGGCCAGCAACGCGGTCTTCATCGAACGGATCCGGCGAGACCATGAGCGGGTGGTGGCGATGCGCGTGCGGACGCTCGCCGCCCTCGCCCTGCCGCTGGAGAAGCGGCCGCCGGGCCTGCGGCAGGAATGGACCGCCGCCGTCGACGGCCTGAACAACGACATCGAAGCGCTGTCGGACGACCTCGCCGACGAGGTGGTCCGCATGGATCCGTTCGCCGCGCGGATGATGCGGGTCAAGCAACTGGTCTGGCGCGAACGCGAGGCCCTGGGCGGCGAAGGCATGCTGCTGGGCGACATGGCCGGCCAGGATGCGCGCCCGACCCTGGAGCAGCAGATCATTCTGGCGCAGCACCGGGGCGAGGCGGAGGGCGTCTGGCAGAGCCTGGCGGTCGACGCGAACGGCCCCGAGGCGCCGGCCGAGCTGCGGGCCGCCTACCGTGTGGCTTCGGCCAACCTGGACCATATCCGCCGGACCGAGATCGCGGTGGTCCAGTCGCTGGCGGCGGGCGACCGCCGGATCCACGACGCGGGGACCGCCACCAACGACGTCTTCTTCATCACCGTGAAGTCGCTGACCAAGGTCGCGGACGCCGCGCTCGACGCCATGGCGCTTCACGCCCGCACCCAGGCCGCCAGCGCCCAGCGCGACTTCCTGCTGGCGGTCTATCTGATGGCCGGCGCCTCGATGCTGGGCCTGATCGGCGCGATCATGATCCTGGGCCGGGTGGTGAGGCCGATCAGCGGCATCACCGAGGCCATGGCCCAGGTGGCGGACGGCGACCTGGAGCGCGAGATCCCCTATGTGGGCCGCGCCGACGAGATCGGACGCCTGGCCCGGGCGCTCGGCAAGTTCCGGGCGGGCGCGCGCGAGGCGCGCCGCATGGAGGCCGAGCTGGTCTCCAGCCGCGTGGCGCAGGAAGCGGCCGAGGCGGCCAACCATATGAAGTCGCAGTTCCTGGCCAATATGAGCCACGAGATCCGCACCCCGCTGAACGGCGTGCTGGGCATGGCCCAGGCCATGGAGATGGACAAGCTGTCCACCGCCCAGCGCGAGCGGCTGGGCGCCATCCGCGATTCCGGTTCGGCCCTGCTGCAGATCCTGAACGACGTGCTGGACATCTCGAAGATCGAGGCCGGCAAGCTGGAGCTGAGCTACGCGCCCTTCGACCTGGAGACCCTGGTCCGGCGCACCGTCGCCACCTTCGCCGGCAACGCGGCGGCCAAGGGGCTGGAGCTGAGCGGCGTGGTCTCGGAGCGTGCGGCCGGCGGCTGGGTGGGCGACGCCGAGCGGCTGCGCCAGATCCTCGCCAACCTGGTCTCCAACGCGGTGAAGTTCACCGACCGGGGCTCGGTCGCGGTCAAGGTCGAACGCGTCGCCCAGGGCCTGGCCTTCACCGTGCGCGACACCGGCATCGGCATGGCGCCGGAGGCGGCGCCGCGGCTGTTCGCCAAGTTCAGCCAGGTCGACGATTCCAACGAGCGGCGGTTCGGCGGCACGGGCCTGGGCCTCGCCATCTGCCGCGAGCTGGTGGAGATGATGGGCGGCGCCATCGAGGTCGAGAGCGCGCCGGGCCAGGGCTCCGTCTTCCGGGTCACCGTGCCGGCCGAGCGGGCGGAACAGCCGGCGGCGGGCGATGCGGCCCCGGCGGAAACGGCCGCCCCGGGCCTGGGCGAACGCGCCGTGCGCGTCCTGGCGGCGGAGGACAACGCCACCAACCAGCGTGTCCTGCAGGCCCTTCTCGCGCCGCTCGGCGTGGACCTGGTCATGGTCGACGACGGACGCGCGGCCCTGGAGGCCTGGCGCACCGAGGCCTTCGACCTGATCCTGATGGACATCCAGATGCCCGGCATGGGCGGCGTCGCTGCCTCCCTCGCGATCCGCGCCGCCGAGACCGCCAGCGGACGGCCGCCAATCCCGATCATCGCGCTGTCGGCCAACGCCATGAGCCACCAGGTGGCGGAATACCGCGCGGCGGGCATGACCGGCTATGTGGCCAAGCCCATAGACATCGGCGCCCTGCACGAGGCGATCCGCGTGGCGATCGAGGAGCCGGTGCTGCCCGAGGTGCGGGCGAGCGCGTAGGTCTTACGCCCGCTCATCCCGGCGAATGCCGGGACCCAGATCACATGGTTGGACGGTCCGTGATCCTTCCCCCTTTGGACGCGGAGATCGCAGAGAAGACAAAGAGGTCGCGGAGGCGCTCTTCTCTGCGATCTCCGTGAACCTCCGCGAACTCTGCGTTCAAAGGCTGCCTAGCTCAGCGCTTCAGGATCTGGATCCCGGCATTCGCCGGGACGAGCGGAAGTTGGCCTAGCTCGCCTGATGCACCGGCCCCAGGGCCAGGTCGTCGGCGTGGATCAGGGGACCTTCGGTGAAGCCGAGGACGGCCTCGATGGCGTCGGACTTCAGGCCGCGGATCTTCTCGGCGTCGGCGGAATCGTAGCGGGCGAGACCGCGGCCGATCTCGCGGCCCTGCTCGTCGCGCACCACCACCGCGTCGCCCTTGCCGAAGCGGCCGTCGACGGCGCGCACGCCGGCGGCCAGCAGGCTCTTGCCGGTGGCGAGCGCCCGGGCCGCGCCGGCGTCGACGGTCAGCCCGCCGTGCGGGGCGAGTGAACCGCCGATCCAGGCCTTGTAGGCGGCGCGGGCCGACTGGCCGGCCTCGATCACGGTCGCCAGTTCGCCGGCTTCGACGGCCGCCAGCGGCTCCGGCCGCGCGCCGATGCTGATGATGGTGGCGCAGCCGGCGTGCTGGGCGATGCGGGCGGCCATGATCTTGGTGGCCATGCCGCCGGTGCCGACGCCCGCGCCGGAATTGGCGCCGCCGGCCATGGCCTCGATCTCCGGCGTCAGCTGGGCGACGCGGGGAATGTGGCGGGCGCCGGGATCCTTGCGTGGGTCGGCGGTGTAGAGGCCGTCGATGTCGCTGAGCAGCACCAGAGCGTCGGCGCCGATCATCTGGGCTACGCGGGCGGCCAGGCGGTCGTTGTCGCCGTAGCGGATCTCCTCGGTGACCACGGTGTCGTTCTCGTTGACCACAGGCACGACGCCGAGCGCCAGCAGGGTGTCGACGGTGGCGCGCGCGTTCAGCCAGCGGCGGCGGGTCTCGGTGTCGTCGCGGGTGAGCAGCACCTGGGCGGCGGCGAGGCCGTGCGGCTCCAGGGCGGCCTCCCAGGCGCGCATCAGGGCCGACTGGCCGGCGGCCGCGGCGGCCTGCTTCTCGGGCAGGGTGAGCGCGCGCTTGGAGAACGCGAGGCGTCGACGGCCGAGCGCCACGGCGCCGGACGAGACCACCAGCACCTGCTGGCCACGGGCGCGCAGGCGGGCGAGGTCCTGGCAGAAGGCCGCCAGCCAGGCGGCGTTGGGCGCGCCATCGGCCCCCACCAGCAGGGCCGAGCCGACCTTGACGACGATGCGGCGCGCCGTGGTGAGCTCGCTCACGGAGCCCAGCCCGCGGCCTCGGGGCCCGCCTCTTCCGCGGCGATTTCGGCCTTGCGCTGGCGCACCAGGCCGTAAGCCTCGCGCAGCAGCTCGCGCACGCCCTGGCCGGAGACGCCGGAAACCAGGCGCACCTCGGCGCCGGAGGCCTCGGCCAAGGCCTCGCGCTGCATCTCGACCGTGTCGGCGTCGAGCGCGTCGATCTTGTTGAGGGCCAGGATCTCGGTCTTGTCGCCGAGCTCCTCGTCATAGGCCTCCAGCTCGTGGCGCACGGTGCGCCAGGCCTCGACGACGTCGGTCTGGGTGGCGTCGACCAGGTGGATCAGGACGGCGGTGCGCTCCACATGGCCCAGGAAGCGCGTACCGAGTCCGGCGCCTTCCGAGGCGCCCTCGATCAGGCCGGGGATGTCGGCCAGGACGAAGCGCTCGCCCGGCGACAGGTCGACCATGCCGAGATTGGGGGCGAGCGTCGTGAACGGATAGTCGGCGATCTTCGGCTTGGCGGCGCTGGCGGCCGCCAGGAAGGTCGACTTGCCGGCGTTGGGCAGGCCGGCCAGGCCGACATCGGCGATCAGTTTCAGGCGCAGCCAGATCCAGCGTTCCTGGCCCGGAAGGCCCGGATTGGCGTGGTAGGGCGCCTGGTTCACCGGGCCCTTGAAGCGGTCATTGCCCCAGCCGCCATTGCCGCCCTCGGCCAGCAGATAGCGCTGGCCGGGCGTGTCGAGGTCGACGATCAGGGTCTCCTTGTCCTCCTCGAGGACCTGGGTGCCGACCGGAACCTTCATGATCACGTCGTCGCCGGCCGCGCCATGGCGGTTGCGGCCCATGCCGTGGACGCCGGTGCCGGCCTTGAAATGCTGCTGGTAGCGGTAGTCGATCAGGGTGTTCAGGCCGTCGACGGCCTCGATCCAGACGTCGCCGCCCTTGCCGCCGTCGCCGCCGTCCGGGCCGCCGTACTCGATGTACTTCTCGCGCCGGAACGACACCGCGCCGCCGCCGCCGTCGCCGGAGCGGACATAGATCTTGCACTGGTCGAGGAACTTCATCGCGCGCGCGCTCCTGCGCCGCGAGGCGGCGGGACTGAAACGGTCGGCGGCGGCGAAGCTCGTAGCATCGCCGCCGCCATAGCATGATCGGGACGCAAAATCAGGCCAGCCAGACCATCATCCGCGCGGGGACCTCGGCGCCGCGGGCGGCGGACCGCCCGAGCGTGACGTCGCCCGTATAGAGGAAGCCCGCCTTGCACAGCACCTCGCCGGAGGCGGGGTTGTCCGAGAAGTGGCGGGCCATGACGTGGCGGCGCTTCCATTCGCGGCTGGCCCAGGCGAGCGCGCCCTTGGCCGCCTCGGTCGCGAAACCGCAGCCCCAATAGGCCTTGCCGAGCCAGTAGCCGATCTCGGTGCGCTTCTGGCCAGCGCTGTCGAAGCCGATCACGCCGATCGGCCCTTCGGCCGGGTGCTCGATGACGAACATGGCGAGCTCGTCCGGCGAGGCGTCGTCCACCTGGGCGAGATAGGCCTCGGCGTCCGCCAGGCCATAGGGATGCGGCACGTTGGCGGTCATGCGGGCCACGTCGAGGTCGTTGAGGAGCTCGGCGATGCGGGCCGCGTCGGTCCGGCGCGGACGGCGCAGGCGCAGCCGCTGGGTGGTGATCACGGGTTGAGGTTCGATGGCGCACATTTGAGACCTCCCGGCCCTCTATCGGGGCCCTTATCCGGCGCGTCCGAGGCGACACGCCCAAAACGAAAGCGGGGAGTCCGGCGTTCCGGACTCCCCGCTTGGAGATCTACCGGTCCGCCGAACTGGCGGACCCGAAGTGAGGATCCGCCTCTACTTCGCGTTCGCCTCATTGGCCACGACCGTCACATAGGTGCGGTCGTCGCGCTTGGTCACGAACTTCACGGCGCCTTCGGCCGTGGCGAAGAGGGTGTGGTCCTTGCCCATGCCGACGTTGTCGCCCGGGAAGAACTTGGTGCCGCGCTGGCGCACGATGATGTTGCCAGCGTCGACGGCTTCACCGCCGAACTTCTTGACGCCGAGGCGGCGGCCCGCCGAGTCGCGCCCGTTGCGCGAGGAACCGCCGGATTTCTTGTGAGCCATAGTGGCCTCCTAAAACGCCCGGCCATTCCGCGCCGCGGAAATGGCCGAATTCCTATCTCAAGATCCGAAATCCAACCGGATTTCGGGGGGCCGACGCTTATTCGGCGTCGGACTTCTTGGCTGCGGCCTTCTTGGGCGCAGCCTTCTTCTCGGTGGCTTCGGCCTTCGGCGCGGCGGCCTTCTTGGCCGGAGCGTCCGCGGCGGCTTCCGCCTTCGGAGCGGCCTTGGCCTTGGCCGGCTTGGCGGCGACCGCAGGCGCGGCGGCTTCCAGGGCGGCGACCACGTTCTTCAGGTTGCGGGCCTTGGCGTCGAGCAGGGCCTTCGGCGTCAGGTCGACCGTGCCGTCCCACTTGTCCGACTTGCCGGCGCCGGCGATCGCGGTGACGCGCAGCACGGTTTCGGTCTGGCGGTGGCCACGGGTGCGGCGATAGCCCTGGCGACGGATCTTCTTGAAGATCTTCACCTTCTCGCCCTTGCGGGTCTCGATCAGGGTCGCACTGACCGAAGCGCCGTCCACGGTGGGCGCGCCCACGGTCACGGCCTCGCCGTCGCCCAGCATCAGGACTTCACCGAAGGCGACGTCCGCGCCCGGCTCGCCGTCCAGCTTTTCGACCACGAGCACGTCGCCGGGCTGAACCCGGTACTGCTTGCCGCCGGTCTTGATCACCGCGTACATCGTTCGCGCCCTAAAACCTTGTCTTGAAGACAACTATAGCAAAAAGGATTGCGCCCGCGGGATGGCCCACGGGCGGGAAGCGCGGTCTTATACAGACGCTCCCGCCCGAGTCAACGCGACAAGGCGTTGAAAATCAGTCCGCGGCGTTGGTTTCGCCGGCCTTGGCGCGGGCGATCCGCACCTCGTCGCCCTGCCAGGTCTCGACCACCGCACGGGTGACCGCCTGCATGAATTCCAGGCGCTGCGGCGTGGGCTTGTGGGTCCGCTGCAGCATGACCGCGACGGCGTAGGTCTTGCCGTCCGGCGCCGTGAGCAGGCCCACGTCATTGATGCCGATCGAGGCGCCCTTAAAGTCCTGGCCGGTGCCGGTCTTGTGCGCGATCTGCCAGTCGCCGGGCAGGCCGCCCTTCAGGCGCCGCGGGCCGGTCTTGCACTTGGCCATGATGTCCAGGATCGTCTCGGTCGAGGCCTTGGACAGCAGTTCGCCGCGCTTCAGGGCGGCGAGGCCCGAGACGATGCCCACCGGGCTCGCCCCGTCGTAGGGATTGGCGATGTAGGCGTCCATGGCGGCCTCGCGCACGTCGTGCGGCAGCCGCGCGCGCGCGGCGTCGAAGGCGCCGTAGGGCGACAGGTCCTTGGTCCAGGTCAGGCCGGCGATATGGGCCTGCAGGTGCTTCTCGTCCTCGGCCAGCTTCACCCCGTCGAGCGACTTGCGCCGGATCACGTCCAGCACGCCGGGCGCGCCGCCGGCCAGGCTCATCAGCTTGTCGTTGGCGGCGTTGTCGGACTGGATCAGCGCGTGGTGCATCAGGTTGCGCACGGTGGTGCGATAGCCCGTCTCGCCGATCTGGTAGGAGATCGGCTGGTTGAACACGCTGCGGTCGTCGGGGCCGAGCACGACCTCCTGGTCGAGCCCGAGATGGCCGCGGTCGACCGAGTCGAGCACCGAGATCGCCACCCAGAGCTTGGAGACGCTCTGCTGCGGGAACGGCTTGTCGCCGGACACCGAGGTGACCCAGCCCTCGGAGACGTCCGCCACGGCGACGCCCACCGGCTCGCCATAGGCGGCGGCGAGCGCTTCCAGCTTGCGCTGCAGGGCCGCCGGACCGGGGGTCAGCGGCTTGGCGATGCGCACGTCCATGTCCAGGTGCGCGGAGGGGGCGGCCATGGCGGTCGCCACCACGTGCGGGCGTTCCTTCTCCGGCACGAAATGGAAGGCGGTGACGGCCGCGGCCGTCGCGCCGACCGCGCCGGCGATCTTCCAGCGATGGCGGAACAGGCCCACGGCGCCGGCGACCGCGCCGTCGCCGAGGCGCTCAGGCAGGTGGGTCATGAAGGGGACGAGGCCGCGCCGCGCATTGGAGACCGCGACGCAGGTCGCCCAGCCGGCGTCGGCCAGGGTCCAGAAAACGCTGCTCACTGCCCGGAGGGCCAGGGGGCGAGGGCGAAACTCGCCCAAACCCATGACCTCGGCAGACGGTTCAAGTACGCGATCCATCGACATTGGTTGACGCCTGATCCGGGGGCCCACGTCAAGTCGCTGGATGGTCGCGCACCTCGATGGTGACGTGGCTGAGCCCATCCAAGCCCGCCAATCGCGCGCGATAGTGGTTAACGGGCGATAAACCGGCGCCGCCCAGGACCACGATCGCGGCATGATGTCCCGGTCCCAGCCGCCACAGATGCAGGTCCAGCACCTTCGCGCCGTCCGCCTCGAGCCGCGCCTTGATCTCGGCGGTCAGCTCCGCCGAGGGATTCATGTCGAGCAGGGTGGCGCCTGCACGGCTCAGCAAAGTCCAGGCGAACTGGGCCACCAGGGCCGCGCCGGCCAGCGCCATGAGCGGGTCGGCCCAGGTCCAGCCCAGCCAGCGGCCGCCCGCCAGCCCCGCCACGGTGAGGGCGGAGATGGCCGCGTCGGCGGTCAGGTGGAGGTGCGCGGCCGAGAGGTTCAAATCCCCGTGACGATCGTGCGCGTGGACGTGGGCGGGCTTCAGCAGCCAGACGCAGACCAGGTTCACGGCGAGCGCGCCGGTCGCCAGCACCATGGCGCTGGGATAGTCGACCGCGCCCGGGTTCATCAGGCGCTGCACGCTCTCGATGGCGATCAGGACGGCGGTGACGCCGAGGACCACGGCGTTGCCGAACCCGGCCAGGTAGCCGACCTTGCCGGTGCCGAAGGAAAAGCGTGGATCAACCGCGTAGCGCCGGGCCACCGCATAGGCCAGCGCCGCCGCCGTCAGGGCCGCGACGTGGGCGCCCATATGCACCCCGCCGGCGACCAGGGCGATGGAGCGGAAGGCCATGCCGCCGCCGATCTGGACCACCAGGGTGGCCAGGCAGATGGCCGCCACGATCCAGGTCCGGCGCTCGTTGCGAGCGTGGTCGGCCCCCAGATAGATGCGGTCGCCCCGGAAGGCGTCGAGCGGCGTTTGCAATTCGCCCGTTTGCAAGTTGCTGGGGGTGGTCACGAGGCCCTCAAGACGCCGGTCGGCGTTGAAGTGTTATGATATAACACCATATGCGGGTCAAGCGAGAGTCGGGCGGGGCTGTTCCCTCCGGCGCTCGCAAGCACTAGATGGACGTCATGACCAGCAAGACCCCCGTGACCGTGCTCACCGGCTATCTCGGCGCCGGCAAGACCACTCTGCTCAACCGCATCCTCACCGAGGACCACGGCAAGAAGTACGCCGTGATCGTCAACGAGTTCGGCGAGGTCGGCATCGACAACGAGCTGATCGTCGGCGCCGACGAGGAAGTGTTCGAGATGAACAACGGCTGCGTCTGCTGCACGGTGCGCGGCGACCTGATCCGGGTGCTCTCGGGCCTGATGAAGCGCAAGGGCGGCTTCGACGCCATCGTGGTCGAGACCACGGGCCTGGCCGATCCCGGCCCGGTGGCCCAGACCTTCTTCGTGGACGACGACGTCCGCGCCAAGACCGAGCTCGACAGCGTCACCACCGTGGTCGACGCCATGCACCTGCCGCTGCGCCTGGCCGACAGCAAGGAGGCCGTCGAGCAGATCGCCTTCGCCGACCAGATCGTGTTGAACAAGACCGACCTGGTCACCGAGCACCAGCTGCGCGACGTCGAGGCCCGCATCCGCCGGCTGAACCCGCTGGCGCCGATCCACCGCGCCCAGCGCTCGAACGTGCCGCTGGACCAGATCCTCGGCCGCGGCGGCTTCGACCTGAACCGCATCACCGAGATCCAGCCCGAATTCCTCAACCCGGCCCATGGCGAACCGGGCCATGTGCATGACGAGCATTGCGAGCACGACCATGATCACCACGATCACGATCATCATGACCATGATCACCATCACCACGATCACGCGGCCGAAGCCGGCATCCGCGGCATCTCCCTCACCTTCGACAAGCCGCTGAACGGCAACAAGGTGACCGCCTGGCTGAACGACGTGCTGCAGGCCCAGGGCCCCGATATCCTGCGGGCCAAGGGCATACTCGACGTCGCCGGCGAGAACCGCCGCCTGGTGTTCCAGGCCGTGCACATGATCCTCGAAGGCGACTTCCAGCGCGACTGGCGCGCCGACGAGCCGCGCTTCTCGCGGATGGTCTTCATCGGCCGCAATCTCGACGAAGCCGCCCTGAAAGCCGGCTTCGAGGCCTGCGCGGCCTAAAGCTCTTCGTTCACCAGGCCGACTTTCAGGAAGCCGGCGGCGTGGAGGGTGTCCATGACCGCCATGAACTGCTTGTAGCGGACCTTGCGGTCGGCCCGGACGAAGACCTGTTCCTCGGTCGGCCGGGGTTTCTTGATCTCGCGGGCCAGGTCCGCGCCCAGCCGGTCGAGGCTGGTGGGGCGTTCGCCGATCAGCAGGCCGCCGCCCGTTTGGATGTTGATGATGGTCGGCGGATCGACCGGCCCGGCCGGCGCCTTGGCCGGCGGCAGGTTCAGCGGCAGCGTGGTCACCGGCGCGGGCAGCGCGACCATGAAGATGATCAGCAGGACCAGCATCACGTCGACGAGGGGCGTGACGTTGATGTCGCTGTTCTGTCCCAGGCGGAATCGCCCGCCGCCGCCGGCCGCCAGTTTCAGTCCCATCTCGCGCTCCATGAGTTTACGGACGTAGTTTCGGAGCCTGCGCTTGAGAACTACGAATGTAAACTGATTTCGAGCGGGCATGAAAAAGCCCGCCAGGGTCTCCCCAGGCGGGCCTTCTCGAAGCTTGTCCGAAGCGCTTAGAGCTCTTCGTTGATCAGGGCGACCTGGAAGTAGCCATTGCCCTGCAGGGTGTTCATGACGGTCATGAAGTCCCCGTAGCGGACCTGACGGTCGGCGCGGATATAGACGCGCTCTTGAGTCGGGTCCGGCTTGTTCAGCTTGCGGGCCAGGTCCGCCGGCAGGGTCGCGACCGAGGTCGGGATGTCGCCGATGAAGATGCCGCCGCCCGCCTGGATATTGATCAGGGTGGGCTCTTCGATCTTCGCGCCAGGCGGCGGCGGGATCGCCGGCGGCAGGTCGAGCTTGATCGACACGGTGGCGGCCGGAATGGCGACCATGAAGATGATGAGGAGCACCAGCATCACGTCCACGAAGGGCGTGACGTTGATGTCGCTGTTCTGGCCGAGGTCGAACTTGCCGCCGCCCCCGCCGCCCAGCTTCGCACCCATATGAGATTCCTTCCCTTGAGGGCGCGCGCCTGGGCGCCCATCTAAACTCGGCGACACCCATCGCCGACGAAATCGCGATTGTAAAGCCCCAAACCTGGCGCGCGGGGTCCGCAAATGCGCGGGCGCCCTTCCGCGACGTCCCCATGGTGAATTCACGACCTTCTGCGCAGACCGGTGTTCGCGGAGCGGAATCGGCGAAAGCGCGCCCATGACGGGTTTTCGCGCGCGGCCCGTTCCGGTCCGGCCGATCCCTCGCTATGGGAGGGCATGACCTACGCCTTCGACGCCTTCGTGACCGCCGCCCTGTTCGATCGGACCGGGAAGGCCTGTTTGGGGCTCGGCGACGGGAGGGTCCGATTCGAGGGCGGCGAGGTGGTCGAGGCTCATGATGGCGCGGTGCTGTCGGCGGTGGCCCATCCGCTGGGCGGCGGCCTGATCACCGGCGGCGACGATGGGCGGCTGGTCTGGAGCCAGGCGTCGGGCGCCCAGGAAATGGCCAAGATCCCGGGCCGCTGGATCGAGGCGGTCGCCGCCAGCGCCGAATCGAAGCTGGTCGCCTTCGGGGCCGGGCGCGACCTGCAGGTCCGCGACCTCAGCGATCCGGCCTTCGCGCGGACCTTCACCCACGAGAAGTCGGTGTCCGACGTGGCCTTCGACCCCAAGGGGCGACGGATCGCGGTGGCGACCTATGGCGGGGCCTGGCTCTGGTACGCCCGCATCGCCGAGCAGAAGGCCCAGGTGCTGAAATGGGCCGGCAGCCATGTGGGCGTCGTCTGGAGCCCGGATGGCAAGTTCCTGATGAGCGCCATGCAGGAGAACCAGCTCCACGGCTGGCGGGTGGCCGACGACAAGAACCTGCGGATGGGCGGCTATCCGGCCAAGGTGAAGAGCCTGGCCTTCCTGTCGAAGGGAAACATGCTGGCGACCTCGGGCGCCAATGGCGTGGTGATCTGGCCGTTCGCCGGCCCGGCCGGTCCGCTGGGCAAGCAGGCCGCCGAGATCGGCTTCGACCAGGCCTCGATGGTGGGGCGCGTCGCCGCCGCCACCTCCGGCAATCGCGTGGCCGCCGGCCTCGATGACGGCCGGGTCTGGGTCTGCGACCTGACCAACCAGAAGATCGACATGCTGAAGGCCGAGAAGGGTTCGGCCATCAGCGCGCTGGCCATGACCCCCGACGGCA
Organism: uncultured Phenylobacterium sp.; assembly: GCA_945952175.1. Lineage (GTDB taxonomy): Bacteria > Pseudomonadota > Alphaproteobacteria > Caulobacterales > Caulobacteraceae > Phenylobacterium. Next base: position 24,949 of record CAMFHW010000001.1, read on the forward strand.
AGCGCATCGCCTGGGGCGACGAGGACGGCGGCGCGGGGGTCTTCGAGATCGGCTAGTCCCAGCCGCGCAGTTCGGCCCAGGTGTCGAATGGGTCGCGGGCGGAGCGCCAGCCGTTGATGGCGTGGGTGTCGTCGCGCCAGCCGAGCGCCATGCCGGAGAAGATCATGTGGTCGTCCGGGAAACCCAGGACCTCGGCCAGGGTCTTCGGGTAACGGGCCCAGTATTCCTGGGCGCAGGTGTCCAGCCCGCGCTCGGTGGCCAGCAGCATGACGGTCTGCATGTACATGCCGAGGTCCGACCATTGCGGCGGGCCGAGCTTGCGGTCGAGGCAGAAGAACAGGCCGACCGGGGCGCCGAACAGTTCGCCGTTGCGGGCGAGCTGGCGCAGGCGGGCGGGCTTGTCCTCCCGCGGGATGCTGATCGAGGCGTAGAGGTCCTCGCCATTCACGAAGCGGCGGGTGCGGAAGGGGTCCCAGAGATTGGGCGGATAGACGTCGTATTCCGGCGTCTCGCCTATCGGATTGGCCGCCACCTTGGCCTTCAGCTCGGCCAGCGCCGGGCCGGACAGGGCATAGACCCGCCAGGGCTGGAGATTGCCGCCCGATGGGGCGCGGGCCGCCGCCTCGAGGATCTCCTGGACGACGGCCTTGGGCGGGGTTTCCGGCTTGAAGGCCCGGACTGAAATCCGACGCCCGACGGCTTCGCTGACGTTCATGCCTTCATCTCCCGTGCGCTGCACCTTGACCGGCGCCACGGCTTGGCTAGCACTGGTCCGTAAGGTCAAGACAACCCTCCGGACATGGCCAAGAGTTCGAACCCCAGCCTCGTCGGGCGCATCGTCCGCTTCATCTTCGCCCTGGTGGCGATCTTCCTGATCATCGGCCCGATCCTGGTGGTGTCGATCTACCGCTTCGTGCCGCCGCCGATCACCTATCTGATGGTCGAGCGGATGTTCGAGGGGCGCGGCTTCGACCGCCAGTGGCGGCCGATCAAGCAGATCTCGCCGGTCCTGACCCGCTCGGTGATCGCCGCCGAGGACGCCAAGTTCTGCGAGCACCACGGCTTCGACTTCGACGCCATGCAGAAGGCGATGGAGCACAACGAGGATTCCAAGCGCATCCGCGGCGGGTCCACCATCAGCCAGCAGACCGCCAAGAACGTTTTCCTGTGGCCGGATCGCTCCTATGTCCGCAAGGGCCTGGAGGCCTATTTCACCCTGCTGATCGAAGGCCTGTGGGGCAAGCAGCGGATCATGGAGGTCTATCTCAACAGCGTCGAATGGGGGCCAGGCGTCTATGGCGCCGAGTCCGCGTCGCTGAAGAACTTCGGGGTGGGCGCGGACAAGCTGTCGCCCGCCCAGGCCGCGCGGCTGGCGGCGATCCTGCCCAGCCCGTTGAAGTGGAAGGCGGCGGCGCCGGGCCCCTATGTGAAGCGGCGCTCCGGCAAGATCGGCGCGGCCGCGGGGACCGTGCGCCAGCGGGGGATGGCGGATTGCGTGCTGGGCTAGGGGAGCTCCTCGCCACTCCAGACGTCATCGCCGGGCTTGTCCCGGCGACCCATACGCGCCCGGCGTTCAGGATGGATCCGAAAGGCGGAGATCATGGGTGGCCGGGACAAGCCCGGCCATGACGTCGGTAGAAAGCGCTCAGGCCGCCCAGCGCGCCAGGTCCTGGCGGCCTTGCAGCACGTCCAGCACGTCGCCCATCGAGAACCCCGGATCGGCGGGGTGCAGGGCGTCGTAGACGCCGCGCGCGAAGGCCAGGTCGGCGGGCGTCTTCACCCGCCAGTCCAGGTGCGACAGGTCGCGGCGCGACAGGCAGTGGGCCTGCGGATAGCGGCCGGGCTCGGCGCGGATGCGGGCGAGCGGCGAGGTCTGGGCGGCGGTGGCTTCGTCGGTCTCGGCGGCGGTGCGGGCCAGGGCTTCGGCCGTGACGACCTCGACCTCCAGGCCACGGGGATAGGTCCGCTCGACGCGGTTCGAGGCGTAGGCGGCCCCGGCGGACAGGGCCAGGTGCACGGTCTCGTCGACGATGGCCGGATCGACGAAGGGGCTGTCGCCCTTGACGCGGACCACGTGGCCGACCGGGCCGGCCGCCTCGACGCAGCGCATGAAGCGATGGCTGAGATTCTCCGGCTCGCCGCGGAACACGGTCTGGCCGCGGGCGACCAGGAAGCTGGCCAACGGATCGTCGGCGGCCTCGGCGCTGGTGGCGACCACGATGCGCGACAGGGTGCGGGCCAGGCGCAGGCGCTCGACCTGGCGCCAGACCATGGGCTCGCCGCGCAGCGGGGCCATGGCCTTGCCCGGCAGTCGAGGCGAGGTCATGCGGACCTGAAGAATGGCGAGGATCATCAGCGGGCTCCCTAGTCCCGCCGGGCGGCTCTTTTAGGCGGCGGCCCAGGCGCGGGGGTCGAGGGCGACCGGATCGTCGATCGCCATCTCGTCCCAATCCAGTTCGGGCGGCGGACTGGCGGCGGCCCGGATCACGGCGTTCAGTTCGGCGGCCGAGGCCACGCCCACCAGCACGGCGGCGGCCTCGGGACGCGACAGGGCGAAGCCCAGCGCCGCCTGCAGCGGGTCGGACTTGCCTTCGGCGATCATGCGCCGCGCCTTGGAGATGCGGGCGGCGGCTTCCTTGAGGTGGTTCGGCGCGCGGTCCGGCGGCAGGAGCAGCAGGCCGTTCAGGAAGATGGAGCGCAGGTGCACCTCCATCCCGAGGCCGGTGATGGCGGCCAGCGTGCCGTCGACGATCAGGCGCTGGGCGAGCAGGCTGGCCGGCGCCTGGACCACGGCGGGCCGGAAGCGGCGGGCGAGGCCCAGCGGGTCGTCGGAGGCGAAGACCGAGATGCCGATCTTCTTGGTGAGCCCCTGGTCCTTCAGCGCCTTCAGCCGATCCCACAGGGCCAGGCCGTGCGGGCCGAACAGCTCGGAAGCGGAGGGCACGAAGATGCAGTCGGCCTGGTCGACGCCCAGCCGGCGCAGGGCCGCGCGGGCCTCGGCTTCCACCAGGTCGGGGCCGCGGTCGGCGCGCACGGTCGAGATCGAAATCCGGAACGGGTTCGGGCGCGGCATCATATCGCCGATGGCGCTCTCCGACTGCGGCGAGCGGCCGGCCAGGTCGAGCACACCGAGACGCGAGCGCGCGGCGATTTCCAGGATGTCGCGGACCTCCGCACCGGGCGGGCGGCCGCGGGCGCTGGCCTGTTCCAGGGGGAACTGCCCGGAACCCAGGCCCAGCTTGGAAAGCGGAGAGGTCATGAAGTGGTGTTGACGCTGGCTACGAAACCGATGAGCCCCCATGTTCCCGCAAAGGCCTAAAGAAGCCGTGTCTTGAATCTTTATGGGGGGTTAAGTTGGAACCCATGCGAGAGCCCCTGCCCGAGTGGCCGATGTTCGGCCTGGCCGACGACGTTCGGCCCGCCCTGCGCCGCGCCGTGGCGGCGCGCACGCCCATGGTGCTGGCCACCCTGACCTCGGTGGAAGGCGGCGGTCCGCGCCCACCCGGGACCCAGATGGTGTTCGCCCCGGGCGGCCCAGGCCGCGAGGCGATCGTCTCCGGCTATTTCTCGGGCGGCTGCGTGGAATCCGATATCGCCGACCATGCCCAGGCCTGCCTCGAGGACGGTGTGGCGCGCAGGCTGGTCTATGGCGAGGGCAGCCCCTGGCCCGACATCCAGCTGCTGTGCGGGGCGCGAATCGAGATCTTCCTCGAACGGATCGAGCCCAACAGCGCGGCCCTGGCCGAACTGCTGAAGGCCGAGGCCGAACGGCAGCCGGCGCTGTGGATCACCGACGGCCTGAAGCGTCGCTGCGTGGCGCCCGGCGAGTTGGAGCCCTGGGCGGGCGCGATCAGCCGCGCCTACGACCCCGTGCCCCGCCTGATCGTCTTCGGCTCCGACCCGACGGCGCTGGCCATCGCCCAGCTCGGCGTGCTGAGCGGGCTGGAGACCACCTTCGTGCGCTCCAAGGGGCCGGCGGCGGCTCCGCCGATCCCCGGCCTGAACTATCGCCGCGACGATCCCCAGGCCGCGATCGACTCAATCGGGACCGATGCCTGGACCGCCATCGCCATCGCCACCCACAACCTCGACACCGACCGTGAGGCCTTGGCCGCGGCCCTGCCGTCGCGCGCGGGCTATGTGGGCCTGCTCGGCGCCCGCAAGCGCCTGCCCGAGCGTCTGGCCCCGCTGCGCGCCGCCGGCGTGCCGGAGAGCGTGCTGATGCGGGTCCACGCCCCGATCGGTCTCGACATCGGCGGCAAGGCGCCGTGGGAGGTGGCCGTCTCGGTGATCGGCGAGATCATGGCCCTGCGCCACGCCCGGCTTGGCGATGGCGACCGCGCCGCCCAGCCGAAACGCGACAAGGTCCCCGCCGGTTGAGCTGACAGGCCGGGCGCGAGGAGGAAGTCCATGCCCTTCGTCGACACCACGCAGATCGAACCCTATGAGCGCCGGCCCGGCTGGCTGGGCCGCACCTTCTCCTCGCCCAGCATGACCTTCGCCTATTGGCGCTTCTCGGCAGGGTCCTCGATCCACCAGCACCACCACCAGCAGGAGGAGGTCTGGCACGTGGTCGAGGGCGAACTGCAGGTGACGGTGGGTGGCGAGACGCGGGTCGCCGGACCCGGCATGGCCGCCATCGTGCCGGCCGACACCCCGCATTCGGTGGTGGCGCTCAGCGACGGCTTCGCGATCGTCGCGGACTATCCGCTGCGCGACGACGTGGTCGGGGCGCCCGAGGACCGGCTGTAGGGGGCTCTCCCTAAAGCCGTCATCCTAGGCCTTGTGCCTAGGACCCCTATCTCGGCCCGCACAGCGATGCTCGGAAGAACGGGTCGACAGACGCTTCACCGCATGACGCAGAGACGCGTCCAGAGGGGTCCTAGGCACAAGGCCTAGGATGACGGTCGGGGTGGTGGCGCTCGGGATCAGGCCCGGTCCAGCAGCAGCACCTCCAACGGACCCCCGGGATCGACGGCCGGCGCGCCGGGCGGGCGGCGGATCAGGGCGTCGGCGGCGGCGAACACCCCCACCAACGAGGAGTCCTGGTCGCGATAGGCGTGCGCCACCCAACCATCCTCGCCGGGCGTCAGGCGGGCTCGCATCCAGTGCTCGCGCGGTCCGTTGCCGGGCAGGGCCTCGGCGGCGCGGGCGCCGGTCATGCGCAGGATGGGCTCGGCGCCCTGATAGGCGGTGATCAGCGGCCGCAGGAAGAGCTCGGCGCAGGCGAAGGCCGAGGCCGGATTGCCGGGCAGGCCCAGCAGCCGGCGGCCATCGCCCAGCACCCCGAAGAAGGTGGGCTTGCCGGGCCGCATGGCCACGCTCTCCACCCGCAGCGACAGGCCGAGCGAGGTCGCCGCCGCGCGGACCAGGTCGTGATCGCCGACCGACGCGCCGCCCACCGTGACAATCAGCTCGCCCTGTGCCTCCGCCATGGCGCGGGTCACGGCGTCCAGGGTGTCGCGCACGCCGCTGAGACGCGTGGCCTCGGCGCCCCAGGCCTCGACCATGGCCTTGATGGCGGGGGAGCCGGAATCGTAGATCTGGAAGGGGCCGGGCTCGGCCGGGGCGTCGACGATCTCCTCGCCGGTCGACAGGATCGCCACGCGCGGGCGGCGGCGCACCGACAGCTCCGCGCGGCCCGCCGAAGCGGCGAGCGACAGCCGCCACGGATCGATGCGCATCCCGGCCTTCAGCAGGATGTCGCCGGCCTCGAAGTCGCGACCGGCCTTGCGGATATTGTCGCCCTTGCCGGCGGCCGGGACGGTGACGCGGTCGGCGTCACGCGTGGCGTTCTCCTGGATCACCACGGTGTCGGCTCCGGCCGGCAGGGCCGCGCCGGTGAAGATGCGCACCGCCTGGCCCGGCTGGACCTCGGCTTCGTAGCCGTGGCCCGCCGCGCTCTCGCCGACGATCAGCAGGGCGCCCGGCGTGTCGGCCGCGCGCATGGCCCAGCCGTCCATGGCGGAATTGGTGAAGGGAGGCTGGGCGCGCCGCGCGACGATGTCTTCCGCCAGGACCCGCCCGTTGGCGGCGGCGAGCGGCACGGTCTCGGCGCCGAGCGCCTGGGCCTCGGCCAGCATGGCCGCGCGGGCCGCCTCGACGGGCATGAGCTTCATGTGCGGTTCCAGTCGCCGGACTTGCCGCCGGACTTCGCCATCAGGCGGACGGCCTCGATGGTCATGCCCTTATCGGCGGCCTTCAGCATGTCGTAGACGGTGAGGCAGGCCACCGAGACGGCGGTCAGGGCCTCCATCTCGACGCCCGTCTGGCCGGAAGTCTTGACCCGCGCGGTGACCGCGAGGCCGCCCTCGACGGGCTCGACCCGCACCTCGACCTTGCTCAACGCCAGGGGATGGCAGAGCGGGATCAGGTCGGAGGTCTTCTTGGCGGCCATGATGCCGGCGATCTCGGCCGTGGCGCGCACGTCGCCCTTCTTGGCGTCGCCGGACAGCGCCAGGGCGAGCGTCGCCGCGTCCATGCGCACGAAGCCCTGGGCGACCGCCTCGCGGGCGGTGATCGCCTTGCCGGAGACATCGACCATGTTGGCGCGGCCGGTCTCGTCGATGTGGGTGAGCTTGCTCACTTTTCCAGCAGGCGGGGCATGAGCTCCACCATGTTGCAAGGGCCGTGGCGGCTGTCGAGCTGGGCGGAGATCACCTTGTCCCAGCCGTCCTTCACCGCCCCGTTCGAGCCCGGCAGGCAGAAGACGAACACGCCCTTGATCAGGCCGGCGGTGGCGCGGCTCTGCAGGGTCGACAGGCCCACCGACTGGTAGCTGACCAGATGGAAGATCACCGAGAAGCCGTCGATCTTCTTGTCGAACAGCGGCTCGACCGCCTCGGGTGTCACGTCACGGCCGGTGATGCCGGTGCCGCCGGTGGTGATGATGGCGTCGATCTCGCCGGAGGCCACCCAGGCGTTCACCTGCTCGCGGATCTGGCCGACGTCGTCCTTGACGATGCCCTTGGCCGCCAGGACGTGGCCGGCGCCGGTGATCCGCTCGGCCAGCACGTGGCCGGAGGTGTCGCTCTCCTCGTCTCGGGTGTCGGAGACGGTGAGCACCGCGATGCGGACCGGGACGATGGCCTGCTTCAGGTCGACGTGGCCGCCGGGGGCGAAGGCGTTCATGGATCAGGTCTCCCAGCGGGCGAGGTCGGTGTGGTCCTGGTCGCGCGGTTCGATCCAGCGCGAGCCGTCCGGGCCGGTCTCCTTCTTCCAGAAGGGGGCGCGGCTCTTCAAGTAGTCCATCAGGAAATCGCAGGCCTCGAAGGCGGCGCGTCGGTGCGAGGCGGCGGTGGCCACGAAGACGATGGTCTCGCCGGGCGCGATCTTGCCCACCCGGTGCAGGATCATCAGGTCCTGCAGGCCGAAGCGCTCGGTCGCGGCCGCGGCGTGCTCGGCGATGCGGGCCTCGGTGAAGCCGGGATAGGCCTCGAGCTCCAGGGTGGTGGTGGCGCCGGCCTCGGCGCGGGCCAAGCCCGTGAAGGTCGCCACCGCGCCGGTCTCGGTGCGGCCTGCGCAGAAGTCGGTCAGCAGGGCGCCGGGATCGAAGGCCTGGTCGGTGAGGCGGATCATCCGCCGCTCATCGGAGGCAGGAAGGCGACCTCGGAGCCGGCTGAAAGCGCCGCGTCGCCGCGCACGATGGCCTGGTCCAGGGCGACCTGGACGCCGGGGGAGGCCAGGGCCTCGCCGAGCGCCTCGTCCTCCTCGGCCAGGCGGGCGCGCAGGTGGGCGATGCTGGGGCTTTCAAGCTCGCGCTCGCGCCAGCCGGCGACGTCGCCCAGGCGGCCGAACAGCAGGACGCGGGCCACGGCTCAGCCCCCCGTGGTCGACATGTGGCGCGAGACAGAGGGCGCCGCGCCGCGTCGGATCTGGAAGTCGTGGCCCTTGGGCTTGGCGTCGACCGCCAGGCGGATGGCGTCGGCCAGCTCGGCGTCGGTGGCGCCCGCCCGGATCACCGCGCGCAGGTCGCTGGCGTCCTCGCGGCCCAGGCAGGTGTGCAGGGTCCCGGTGCAGGTCAGCCGCACCCGGTTGCAGGCCTCGCAGAAATTGTGGCTGAGCGGGGTGATGAAGCCCAGGCGGCCGCCGGTCTCGGCGACGCTGACATAGCGGGCCGGGCCGCCGGTGGCATGGTCGCTGTCGGTCAGGGTCCAGAAGCTTTCCAGCTCGCGGCGAACCTCCTTCAACGACAGGAACTCGTCCGTGCGGTCGACATCGACCTCGCCCATCGGCATGGCTTCGATCAGGGTCATGTCGCAGCCGCGCGCATGGGCCCAGGCGACGAGCTCGGGCAGCTCGGCGGCGTTGCTGTCGGCCAGCGCCACGGCGTTGATCTTGACCGCGATGCCGGCGGCGCGGGCCGCGTCGATCCCGGCGATCACCTTGGCGAGGTCGCCGCCGCGGGTCAGCTTGCGGAACAGGTCCGGCTTCAGGGTGTCCATCGACACGTTGATCCGGCGCACGCCGAGGTCGGCGAGCTGGTCGGCGAATTCGGCGAGGCGCGTGCCGTTGGTGGTGAGGGTGAGCTCGTCCAGCGCGCCGGTCTTCAGGTGGCGCGACAGGCCCAGCACCAGCTCCATGAAGCCCTTGCGCACCAGGGGTTCGCCGCCGGTGAGCCGCAGCTTGCGCACCCCCAGGCCCACGAAGGCCGAGGCGATGCGGTCGAGCTCCTCCAGGGTCAGCACCTGCGCCTTCGGCAGGAAGGTCATGTGCTCGGCCATGCAATAGACGCAGCGCAGGTCGCAGCGGTCGGTCACCGAGACCCGCAGATAGGTCACGGCCCGGCCGAACCCGTCCACCAGGGCGGGACGCGCTTGCGCGGGGGCGTCGTCATAGGGCGTCATGCAGCCCTCAACATAGAGAGGAAGCGGCCAAGGTGACAGGGGCGCCCCACTTCGAAGCCATCATCCTGGCGGCCGGGACGGGCAGCCGCTTCGGCGGCGGGAAGCTGCTCGCGCCCTATGCGGGCGGGGTTTTGCTGGACGGCGCACTGGCCGCGGCCCTGGCGGCGCCCGTGCGGTCCGTGACCCTGGTGACCGGCGCGGACGCCGAGGCGGTGGGCGCCGCGGCGCGGGCCTTCGCGGAGGGCCAGGGGCAGGGGGAACGGCTGCGGATCGTGCATGCGGCGGACTATTCGGAAGGCATGGGCGCGTCGTTACGCACGGCGGCGGCGGCTCTGCCGGCCGACGCGTCGGGGGTGTTCGTATTCCTGGGCGACATGCCGCGCGTTCCGATGGCGGTCTTCGCAGGCCTGGCCGAGGCCGTCAGCGGCGGCGCGCCGGCGGCGGCCCCTGTGTTCCAGGGCCAGCGCGGGCATCCGGCGCTGATCGGGGCCGGCCTGCTGCCGGGCCTGCTGACGCTCACGGGCGACGCGGGCGCGCGGGCGATCCTCAAGGACCTCGGCCCCGCGCTCGCCCTGGTCGAGGCGCCCGACACGGGCGTGCTGTTCGACGTCGACGAGCGCAAGGACCTTCCGACCTAGGCCTTCACGAACGGCAGGCTCTTGGTCGCCTGGCCGTTCATGGCCAGGATCGCATTGGCCACCGCAGGCGCGATCACGGGCGTGCCGGGCTCCCCCACGCCCGAGGGCGCGTTGCCGGAGGGGACGATGTAGGTCTCGACGGTCGGGGCCTCGGAATTGCGCAGCACCCGGTAGGTGTCGAAATTGGTCTGCTCGACCGCCCCGTCCTTCAGGGTGACCTTGCCGAACAGGGCCGCCGAGAGGCCGTAGCAGGTGCCGCCCTCGACCTGAGCCGCGACCTGGTCCTTGGCGATGGCGGTCCCGCAGTCGATGGCGGTGACCACACGGCCGACCTTCGGCGTCCCGTCGACCAGCTTGACCTCGGCGACCTGGGCCACGACCGAGCCGAAGCTCTCGTGCACCGCCACGCCGCGGGTCCAGCCGGCGGGGGCCGGCGAGGTCCAGCCGGCCTTGTCGGCGGCGAGCTGCAGGGCGGCGGCGTGCCGGTCGGCGCCGGCCCGCTTGTACATCTCCAGGCGATAGGCCACCGGGTCCTTGCCGGCCTTCTTGGCCAGCTGGTCGATGGTGTGCTCCATCACGAAGGCGGTGTGGGTCGCGCCCACCGAGCGCCACCACAGGACCGGCGCCCCGACATCGGTCAGCATGAGCTGGCCGTCGACATTGGGCGTGGCCTTCAGATAGGGCGATCCCTTGGCGCCTTCGACCGCCGTCTCGTCGATGCCCTTCGACGGCATGGGCGAGCCCTTCATGATCGACTGGGTGACCACCTTGTGGGTCCAGGCGGTCGGATAGCCGTCCTTGTCGGTGACGATCTTCAGCCGGTGGTGGACCATCGGGCGGAAATAGCCCGCGGTCATGTCGTCCTCGCGGGTCCAGACCAGCTTCACCGGCCGGTCCTTGCCGACCTTCTTGGCGATCTGCACGCACTCGGCGACATAGTCGGATTGGAAGTTGGCGCGCCGGCCGAACGAGCCGCCGGCGAACAGGGTCTCGATCTCCACCGCGCCGGGCAGCATGCCGACGATCTTGGCGGTGTTGAGCTGGTCCACCGTCGGGATCTGCGAGCCGAAGGTCAGCCTGGCCTTGCCGCCCGAGACCTGGGCCACGCAGTTCATCGGCTCCATGGTGGCGTGGGCGAGATAGGGGAAGTCGTAGGTCGCCTCGAAGACCTGGCCGGAGCCCGCCTTGGCCAAATCGCCCTTGGCCTCGAAGCTCTCCCACTTGGCCTTTTCAGGCAGGGGCCCCTTGCCGGCGGCCCAGTCGGCATAGTCGGCGGCCAGCTTGTCGGTGCCGCGCTTCTCGGCGTTGTCCTCGTTCCAGGTGACCTTCAGCGCCTCGCGGCCCTTCTTGGCGGCATAGGTGTTGTCGGCCACCACGGCGACGCCGGTGGGGATCTGGTAGACCTCGACCACGCCCTTGACCTTCTTGGCCTCGGTGGCGTCGAAGCTCGCCACAGTCGCGCCGAAGCGCGGGGCGTGGGCGACCATGGCGACCAGCATGTTCGGCATGTGGACGTCCTGGGTGAACTTCGCCGTCCCCGTGGACTTGGCCAGCGAGTCCTTGCGCTTGACCCGGTCGGACCCGATCAGGGTGAAGGCCTTGGGATCCTTCAGCGTCGGGGTCTTGGGCGGCGTCACCTTGGCGGCGTCGGGTAGCAGCTCGGCGAAGGTGGCGGTCTTGCCGGACTTGGCGTGGCTGACCACGCTGTCCTTCACCGTGATCTCGCCAGCCGGGGCGCTCCACTTGTTGGCGGCGGCCTCGACGAACATGGCCCGGGCCGCAGCCCCGGCGTTGCGCAGCTGCATCCAGCTGTTGGAGATGGCCGACGAGCCGCCGGTGCCCTGCACGCCCATGCCGAGATTGGCGTAGACCTTGGCGATGGCGGGCGCCTGCTCGACCTTCACGCGGTCCCAGTCGGCGTCCAGCTCCTCGGCCAGGATGGCGGCGAGGCCGGCATGGTTGCCCTGGCCGAATTCGATGTGCTTGGAGATCACGGTCACCGCGCCGTCCGGCGCGATCTTCACGAAGGGCCCGAAGGCGCCGAAGTCCTCCTTGGCGCCGATCGAGAGCAGGTCGCCAGGCGAGCAGCCGACCAGCAGGGCGCCGCCGACCACGGTGGCGCCGATCATCAGTTCGCGGCGGCTGGTCCCGGCCTTCAGGGCCTGCGGATTCACGGGAGCGTTCATCGTGCGGTCCTCCCTCAGGCGGCGGTCGACGCGGGCGCGGCGGGCATGGTCGCGGCGTCCTTGATGGCGGCGCGGATGCGCTGATAGGTCCCGCAGCGACAGATGTTGCCGTCCATGGCCGCGTCGATGTCGGCGTCGCTCGGGTGTGGATTGTGAGCCAGCAAGGCGGCGGCGCTCATCAGCTGGCCCGACTGGCAATAGCCGCACTGAGGAACGTCATGCTTCACCCAGGCCTGCTGCAGCGGATGGCTCCCGCCCAGGCTCTCGACGGTGGCGATCTTCATGCCCACCGCGGCCGAGACCGGAACGGAGCAGGAGCGGACCGGCGAGCCGTCGGCCAGCACGGTGCAGGCGCCGCACTGGGCGATGCCGCAGCCGAACTTGGGGCCGGTCAGGCCGACCTCGTCGCGCAACACCCACAGCAGGGGCGTGTCCGGATCGGCGTTCACGCTCACCTGTTTGCCGTTGACGTCCAGCATGGTGGCCATGGGATGAGATCCTCCCGCAATGAGTGATTTGGCGCGATCTTAACAGCGCTTGGAATAAACGGAAGCCATCCTCCGCTTTTTGCGACGCGCAGCGGCTTTTCACCAGACCCCATGCGGCCTTAGGGTCGCCGCGACCGATTTGAGGAGGTCCGCCATGATCCGCACCGCACTCGCCCTCGCCGCCGCCCTGTCGCTGGGCGCCGGCCTCGCCCACGCCGCCGACGGAGCCAAGATCTTTCAGCTCCAGTGCAAGACCTGCCACCAGGCCAAGAGCACTCCGATGGGCCCGAGCCTCGCCGGGGTGGCCGGGCGTAAGATCGCCGGCCTGACCGACTTCACCTATTCGGCCGGTCTCAAGGCCAAGGCCGGGACCTGGACCGACGCCAATCTCGACGCCTTCCTGGCCGGTCCGGCCAAGTTCGCGGCTGGGACCAAGATGCCGGCCTCGGTCGCCGCCGCGGCGGACCGCACGGCGGTGGTCGCCTATCTGAAGACCCTGAAATAGCCGCCCCGTTGGACGCGTTTCCCGCCTATTTCCCACTGGCCGGCCAGACCGTCGTGATCGCCGGCTCCGGCGAGGCCGCGGAGGCCAAGCTGCGGCTGTTCGAGGGCTCGCCGGCCCGCATCGTTCGTCTGGAGGGCGACGCGGCCCTGCGGTCTGACGCCTATGCCGGGGCCCGGCTGGCCTTCATCGCCGACGCCGACCGCGCCTTCGCCGAGGCCGCCAGCGCGGCGGCGCGGGTCGCCGGCGTCCTGGTCAATGTCGCCGACCGGCCCGACCTCTGCGACTTCACCACGCCTGCGGTGATCGACCGGGGCGAGGTGGTGGCCGCCATCGGCACCGGCGGCGCCTCGCCCATGCTGGCGACCCTGCTGCGCAACGACATCGAACAGCGGGTGCCGGAGGGCGCGGGCCGCGTCGCGGCCCTGTTCCGCCGCTTCCAGGACGAGGTGCGCGCGCGCTTCCCAGACCTTCCTGCGCGGCGCGCCTTCCTGCGCGATGCGCTGTCGGGCCCGGCCGCCCAGGCGGCGCTGCAGGGGAACATGGACGAGGCCGAGGCCCTGTTCCGCGACGCCGTCGCCCGCGGCCAGGCGGCCCTGGGCCGGGTGCAGCTGGTGGCTGGCGAAGGGCCCGCGGACCTGCTCAGCCTGCGCGCCAGCCGGGCGCTCGCCGCCGCCGACGTTCTGATCGTCGACGAAGGCTGCGACCCGGCGGTCCTCAGCATGGCGCGGCGCGACGCCGAGCGCGTCTCCGATCGCGACCGCGCCGCTGCGCTGGCGCGGGGCGGTCTGCGGGTTGTGCGGGTGACGATCGGGCCGCCCGAGGCCGAGGCGGCGCGCCTGTCGACCGAGGGCGTCAGGGTGGAGTTGCTGGCCGCCGCTCCGGAATAATTATACCCGGATAATATTGACTTCGGATTTCATCCGGGTAAATGGGCGGCTCGAAGGAGCCATCCCATGTCCATCGCCCAATCCCCCGCGGTGCGAACCGCGCTGATCAAGAGCTTCGGCACTGCCGAGGCCGAGGCCTGTGTGGCCGTCGACGGCGGCCTGTCCGGGGCGGGGGTCTATCGGATCCGGGTGGGCGGCATTCCCTACCTGCTGAAGGTCGAGACCCAGCGCGATGCGCTGAACGATCCGGCGCGCTGGTATCCCGCCATGCGCGCGGCGGCCGAGGCCGCGCTCGCGCCACGCGTGGTCTATGCCTGCGCCGAGGATGGCGTGGCGATCATGGACTACCTGCCCACCCGGTCCCTGCACGAGGACTATGCGGGAACGCGTGAGGATATGCTGGTCGAGCTCGCCCAGGCGGTGCGCCTGCTGCACGAGACCCCGGCCTTCCCGCCGCTGATCGACTATCTGGACGGCGTGGCCGAGATGTTCGACCGGTTCGCCGGGCTAGGCTTCGTCCCGGCGGCGGCGCTCGCACCCTATCGCCAGGCCTTCGACGAGGTGGCGGCCGTCTATCGCCGCCTGCCGCCGGAGCTGGTCTCCAGCCACAACGACCTCAATCCGCGCAACGTGCTCTATGACGGGCGCAGGCTGTGGCTGGTGGACTGGCAGGCCGCCTTCCTGGCCGACCGCTATTTCGACCTGGCCGCCGTCGCCAACTTCTTCACCCGCGAGGAGGCCGAGGCGGACCTGCTGGCGCGCACCTATTTCCGGGAGGCGCCCGGCGCGGCGCGATCTGCGCGGTTCTACCTGGCCAGGCAGATCAACCACGTCTTCTACGGCCTGGTGTTTCTGAACCTCGGCGCCACCGCACGGCCGGACGCGCGGATGGAGACCCTGGAGGGGCCTGGCCTCGGTGAGCTGCACCGTCGTCTCGGCGAGGGCGAAGGGGTGATGGAGAGCTGGGACGGCCGCACGGCTTATGGCGTGGCCCGGCTGAACGCCGCCCTCGCCGGTGTCCGCGACCGCGCCTTTCGCGCTGCGCTGGCGGCGCTGGATCTTTGAAGGTTGTCGCCCTCTCCCGCAAGCGGGAGAGGGCAAGAGAGCCTAGAGGTCCAGCGAGCGGCCCTTGGTCTCCGGCAGGAACAGCAGGCAGGTCACCACCGACAGCGCCGTGAAGGCGAAGGGGTACCAGAGGCCGGAATAGATGTTGCCCACCGCGGCCACGATGGCGAAGGCCGTGAAGGGCACGAAGCCGCCGATCCAGCCCGTGCCGATGTGGTAGGGCAGCGACATGGCGGTGTAGCGGATGCGAGTCGGGAACAGTTCCACCAAGCAGGCGGCGATCGGGCCGAACAGGGCGGTGGCGGCGATCACGAAGACGAACAGCACGCCCAGCAGGCCGGGGATGTTCATCCGCGCCGGGTCGGCCTTGGCCGGGTAGCCGGCGGCGGCCAGCGCCTTCTTGATGTCACCCTCGACCTTGGTCTTCACGGCCTTGGCCTCGGCCTTCGGCAGGCCCTTGGCCGAGGCGGTCTCGACGACCGTCGAGCCGATGCGGACCTCGGCCTTGGAGCCGGCGACGCCCGGCCGGTTGTCGTAGGAGACCCCGGCATTGGCGAGCACGCTCTTGGCGATGTCGCAGGAGCTGACGAAGCTCGCCTTGCCGACCGGGTCGAACTGCAGCGAGCACTCGGCCTTGTCGGCCACGACCACGACCGGCGTGCGCGCCTGCGCCTCGGCCAGGGCCGGGTTGGCGGTCTGGGTCAGCATGTGGAAGCCGGGGAAGTAGGCGACCAGCATCAGGGTCATGCCGAACAGCATGACCGGCTTGCGGCCGATGCGGTCCGACAGCCAGCCGAACACCACGTAGAAGACGGCGCTGACCGCGGTCGCGACCATCATCAGCCAGTTGATGGTCTCCGGCGCGACCTTCAGGAACTTGTCGAGGAAGGTCTGCACATAGAAGAACGCCGTGTACCAGACCGCGCCCTGGGCCGACATGATGGCGGCGAGCGCGATCAGCACCAGCTTCAGGTTCTTCCACTGGCCGAACGCCTCGCTGTAGGGCGCCGACGACTGGCCGCCCTCCGCCTTCATCTTGGCGAAGGCCGGGCTCTCGGAGAGCTTCAGCCGCATGAAGATCGAGACGGCCAGCAGGCCGGCCGAGAACAGGAAGGGGATCCGCCAGCCCCAGGCGTCGAACGCCGCGGGCCCGAAGGCGGCGCCCACCACCAGCCGCGTGGTCAGGATCACCAGCAGGGCGGCGAACAGGCCGAAAGCGGCCGAGGTCTGCACCCAGCTCGTCGAGCGCCCGCGCGCATTGTGCGGGGCGTGCTCGGCCACATAGATCGCGGCCCCGCCATATTCGCCGCCGAGCGCGAAGCCCTGGATGATCCGCATCAGGACCAGCAGGGCCGGCGCGATGATCCCGGCCTGGGCATAGGAGGGCAGAAGGCCGATGGCGACGGTCGCGCCGCCCATCAGCACCACGGTGACCAGGAAGGCGCCCTTGCGGCCGGCGCGGTCGCCGATGCGGCCGAACACCAGGGCGCCGATGGGCCGGAAGGCGAAGCCCGCGCCGAACAGGGCGAGCGCGGCGATATAGCCGGCGGTCTCGTTGAGCCCCGAGAAGAAGGTCTTGGAGATGATCGTCGTCAGGCTGCCGAAGACGAAGAAGTCGTACCATTCGAAGGTGGTGCCGGCCGCCGACGCGGCCACGACCGTTTGCAAAGACGCGCCCTTGGCCGGCGCTTCAGTCGTAGTCGCGGCGATCTCCGCCATGCATCCCTCCCCGGAACTTGCGGGGATGGTCTAGCATCGGCTTGCGATCGGGCGAAAGGGCGCTCCCCCGAGTTCCTCCCCCAACGGGGGAGGACCTTTAGGCGGCGGCTTCGTCGCCGGCCTCGACGACGGCCTCGGCCAGGCGGGCGATCTCGGTGAGCAGGGCGGCGGGGGAAATGGGCTTGCCGACCACGCCGGCCATGCCCGCTTCCAGATAGGCGTTGCGCTGGTGCGACAGGACGTTGGCGGTCAGCGCCACGATCGGGACCTGGGCCGCCGGCCCGCCCAGGGCGCGAATGCGGCGGGCCGCCTCCAGGCCGTCGATGCCGGGCATCTGGACGTCCATCAGGATCAGGTCGAAGGCCCCGCGGGCCGCGGCCTCGACGCCCAGATAGCCGTCGGCGGCGGTCTCGACGCTGGCGCCGAGGTTCTCCAGCAGCTTGGTGGCGATGGTGCGGTTGGTGGCGTTGTCCTCCACCACCAGGATGTTCAGGCCTTCGAGAGCGCCGTCGGCGGTCTGGTCGGCGACCTGCGG
>CAMFHW010000002.1 GCA_945952175.1 uncultured Phenylobacterium sp.
CCCCGGTCCACGTCGCCGACGTGATCGTGGCCATCGGCCGGCTGCGCAAGGCCAAGATGGACACCGCCGCCATCGCTAAGGCGCTGGGCTACGCCGAGCTCGAGATCAAGCGGCTCGAGGCCCTGGCGGCCGTCCACCCCTCGGTGCTGACCGCGCTGCGCAAGGGCAAGCTGACCCTCAAGCAGGTGCGCCTGTTCGCGCGCCTGCCCGACAAGAAGCAGCAGGCCGAGATCGCCCAGACCGCCCTCGACGGCTATTTCCAGGACTATCAGATCCGCGCCGTGGTCGAGGGCGGCCGCGCCACGGCCGACGATCCGCGGTTCATCCTGGTGGGCATGGACCGCTATCTCGCCGCCGGCGGCCGGGTGAGCTCGGACCTGTTCGGCGAGCTGCCGGACGCGGTGCTCGATCCGGAGGTGCTGCAGGCCGCCTGGCGCGACCGGGTGCAGCCGATGATCGACCATCTGAAGGCCGAGGGGCTGGCGGTCTATCTGGGCGAGGACGGGGCGTTCGGCGCGCCGGACGGCTTCTCCCGCCTGCCCTATGTCTACCGCCCCGACCTGACCGAGGCCCAGGTCAAGGCCCTGGACGACGCCCGCTACCGCGTCACCCAGCTCTCGTCGGCGCTGCAGGACATCGATCCGGAGGGCGAGGAGACCACGGCGGTGTTCGGGCCGCTGGTCTCGGCCATGGCCGCCGTGGCCGGCGCCCCGCTCAGCCGCGACAAGATCGGCGCGGTGATGTTGTCCCCGGCGTCCAGCGACTACGGCTGGGGCGCGACCTTCTATGCGGTCCCGCTGCCGGCCGACGAGCTGCCCGACGAGATCGAAGGGGAGACCGACGAGGACGACGAGGACGAAGACGGGGTCGAGGCGGGCGACCGTTACGGCCGCAGCTCGGCCGACGTCGAGGTGCCCAAGGCCGATGTCGAGGTGGAGGGCTCCAGCCACGTCTTCCACGAGACCCGCACCGATGTCGCCACTCGCGGCCTGATCCGCGACCTGGCCGACGATCCGGGCGCGGCGCTGACGGTGCTGGTGGCGCAGCTGTTCAAGCAGCTCGCCCTGCACTCGGCCGGCAGTCTGGAGGCTGCGGCCCTGCAGATCTCCGGCGTGCGCTACAGCCGGGGCTCGACGCCGGCCATTCCGGCGCTGGACGGCGAGGTCCGCGACCGGCTCGACGCGCGGCGGGCGGCCTACAAGGCCTCGGGCCTGCGGCCGATCACCTGGGTCGAGACCCTGGCGCACGGGGAGAAGATGGCGCTGCTGGCCGAGCTGACGGCGGTCTCGCTGAACCTGCGCGAGGCCCGCACCTCGTCCATCCGTGACGCCGCTCGCGCCGAGGCGGCCGAGATCGCCGCCCTCTGCGGGGCCGACATCTCGGCCCACTGGACCCCGGACGCCGCCTATCTGGCGGTCCACTCCAAGAAGCAGCTGCTGGCGCTGCTCGAGGAGATGGACGTCGAGGACGACCGGGCGAAGACCTTGAAGAAGGACGACCTGGTGGCCTTCGTCGCCGAGTGCGCCGCCGAGCGGCAATGGGCGCCGGCGGCCCTGGCCTGGGATCGGGTCGAAGCGGTCGATGCGGCCGAGGGGGACGAAGCGGAGACCGCCGGTGACGACGGCGATGCCGATGCGGCGGCCCCGGCCCCGTCGGAGAGGGCGGTTCAGATCGCCGCCTAGCGGTCCGTCCCGTCGAAACGCGATAGCCCGGCCGGTGGCCGGGCTATCGTCGTGCGGCCGCCCTGGCATCCTGTCCGCGCCGCCTAGTGGGCTCCCGGCCCTCCGACCTGGGCGGCGATCGCCGCCCAGTGGGTGAGGATCTCGCCCGGCAGGGGATCGTCCTCGCCGGTGATCAGGGCCAGGTTGGCGATGTGCCGGCTGAACTCGCCCTTGGGGAGGACCGCGTGGCCTTCCAGCAGCAGGCCGATCAGCGCGACCGCCAGCCCTGTCGCGCGAACCAGTTCGCTCTGTTCAATCTGCGCCATAAGGGTCTCCTGACGCGGGGCGCGCCGCCCCAGGGCGCCGCCGTCCACGACATGACGCCGGCGCGTCCATCATGGCGCCGATCGCGGGACGGGGACGAAGCGTAACCTTACGGGTCGAGCGGGCCAGATCGGGCTAGGGCGTCGCCCCCCAGGGGTTCACGGTTTTCACCCGCGTCGCGGCGAAATCCCCGACATTGCGCGTGACGACCGCCAGGCCATGCACCAGGGCCGTGGCGGCGATCCAGGCGTCGCGCTCCGCCGCCGGATCGGGGACATGCAGACCCGCACAGGCGACAGCCACCTCGCCGTCCATCGCAATCACCCGGCCCTCGAACCCGGGTTTGACCGTCCGGTCGAGCCAGCCGCGCAAGGCGCCGCCTTGCGCCGGATCGCGGCGCTCGACCCGGGCCACGCCCAGCTCAAGCTCGAACACGGTCATGGCGGAGATGAAGGTGGTGCTTGGGTCGATCTTCGACAGCCAATCCACCACGGCCGGATCGGCTTTGCCCGAGCGCACCTTGCGGCTCTCGGAGATGACGTTGGTGTCGATCAGGAACATCAGCCGAGATCCGCAGGCCGGCCGGCAAGGCCTGACCGCGCGGGGTCGAACTCGAAGTCCTGATCGTCCTGCGGCGTGAGCACCTCAAGCAGGGACTGGCCCCGCCCGGCCAAGCGCTCGTAATCCTTCATCGCCAGGACCACGAGCGACGGCTTGTTGCGGTCGGTGATGAAGACAGGCCCCGCCGCCGCCGCCCGCTTGATGCTCGCCGGATCGCGATTGAAATCGCGGCTGGAGAAGGTCGTGGACATGCGCCACCCCCTATGTCGTTACGTACCGCCAAATAGGCTCCGGAGCGCGCGGCGTCAATGCGGGCCCGCTTGGGCGAGGCGCCTCGCCGCTCAGCGCTCCGGGCTGAGGACCTCCGGCCGCCAGCGGCGGACCAGGTCCTCGAACTCGGTCCGGAAGCTGTAGGTGCTGGGATAAACCTTGGTGCGGGCGATGAAGTCGAACAGGGTCACCAGATCCTCGCGCAGCGCCTCGTCCAGGCCCCAGGCGTCGGTGAGGTCGAAGCCGCCGAGGTCGCCGGCGTTCCACCACGCCAGCAGGAAGTTGGCCGCATAGCGGGCCTGGTGGGTGTCGGCGCGCGCGACCTCCAGCAGCCGTTCCAGGGCGGCCCAGGTGGCCGCCGGCATCAAGGGGGTCACGTCGCCCACGCTCTGCGTCCTTCGGGATCGGGGCGTCGGGTGACGCTCCGCCGCCGAGTGTAGGTTTCCCGGGGCCTCAGACCAAGCGGCGCCGCCGGATCAAAGGCGAGATGAGGGGAGGACGGGCGAGCCCGTCGGGTCTGGAGGGAGGAGCCCTCCGCGGCGGGTGATCCGGATCTTCCCGATGAATGCGCTGCTGCCCCTATTCACCGCCGCCGGCGACGCCGCCGACCAGAAGGCCGCCAACCTCTTGGCCGCCGCCCGGGCCCTGACCCCGCACCTCAACCGCTCGCGGGCCCTGGACCGCAAGCTGGTGTCCGGGGTGATGACCACCACCTTCGGCGCCTCGGACGCCGAGGGCGCCTGGCTGTGGCGCGACGCCTACGACGCCATCGAGGCCGCCCTGGTCCTGCAGCTGCGCCGTCTCTCGCCGCAGATCGGCCGGCTGGAGGACGCGCCGGCCGACATCGCCGCCTTGCTGGCCAACCTCTCGGCGCTCAGCCTGACCCACACCCGCCGCTCCGAGGAACAGGTGGCGCTGGACCAGTTCTCGACCCCGCCGGAGCTCGGGGCCCTGGCGGTCCTGGCCGCCCAGGTGCGCCCCGGCGACCAGGTGCTGGAGCCCTCGGCCGGCACGGGCCTCCTGGCCATCCTGGCCGAGGCCTGCGGCGGGTCGCTGACCCTCAACGAACGGGCGGCCGCCCGCGCCGCCCTGCTCGAGGGTCTCTTCCCCCTCGCGGCCCGGTCCCAACACGACGCCGTCCACCTGCCCGATCTGCTCGCCAGCTCGGGGTCGTTCCACGTCGCATTGCTCAATCCGCCGTTCCAGCAGCTGGAGGATCATCTGCACACCGCGCTGGACAGCCTGGCCGACGGCGGCCGGATGGCGGCGATCGTGCCCGACCGGCTGTTCGCCGACCCGGCGGCGATGCGCGCCCTGGCCAGTCGAGGCCGCATGGTGCTGCGCCTGCGCTTCCCCGACCGGGCCTACGCCAAGCACGGGACCTCGGTGGAGACCGGCCTGCTGGTGGTCGACCGCGGCGGCGCCGACAGCGCGATCCCGGAGGTCCTTTGCGCCGACACCCTCGCGGATGCGGCCAAGGCGGCCGCGGCCGTTGTGGGACGCCCGACGGCCCAGGCACGGCAGTTCCGCAGCGTGAACACCGTCGCCCTGCTGGTCCCCAAGGCCCGCGCCCTGGCGACCCCTTCGGGGCGGCTGGCCTTCCTCGCCGAGACCGCGCCGGTGGCCTACGAGACCTGCGCCTGGTCGGGCGAAGGCCACGACGTCGGCCTCTATCAGGCCTACAGCCTCGGCCGCGTCCGCTTCCCGCACAGCGCGCCGCACCCCTCCCCGCTCGTGGAATCCGGGCCGATGGCCTCGGTGGCCCCGCCGGCGCCGACCTATCGGCCGGTGCTGCCGGCCAAGGTCGCGGGCGAGGCCCTGGTCTCGGACGCCCAGCTCGAAACGGTGATCTATGCCGGCGAGGCCCACGCCCAGCTGCTGCCCGGGTCGTGGATCCTCGGCGAGGCGCCGCACCAGGTGATCCTGGTCGCTGACGACCACGCGGGCGCGGTGCGGTTCCGCAAAGGCTTCTTCCTCGGCGACGGCACCGGCTGCGGCAAGGGGCGGGAGATCGCGGGCGTGATCGCAGACAACATCGCCCAGGGCCGCACCCGCGCGGTGTGGCTGTCGAAGAACGACGCGCTGCTGGAGGACGCGCGGCGAGACTGGAGCGCCATCGGCGGGGCGAACGCCGACATCACGCCGCAGTCGGCCTGGAAGCAGGCCGACGCGATCCGTATGGACAAGGGCGTGCTCTACACGACCTACGCCACCCTGCGGCAGCCGGCCCGCGGCGACCGGCCCTCGCGGCTCGACCAGATCGTCAGCTGGCTGGGCGCCGACTTCGACGGGGTGATCGTCTTCGACGAGGCCCACGCCATGGCCAACGCCGCCGGCGGCGGCAAGGGCGCGCGGGGCCCGAAGAAGGCCTCCCAGCAGGGCATGGCGGGCCTCGCCCTGCAGAACCGCCTGCCCAACGCCCGCATCCTCTATGTCTCGGCGACCGGGGCGACCACGCCGGAGAACCTCGCCTATGCCGCGCGGCTCGGCCTCTGGGGCGGGCCTGAAGCCCCCTTCCCGACGCGCGAGGCCTTCATGGACGCCGTCGAGACCGGCGGCGTGGCCGTGATGGAGTTGATCGCGCGGGAGCTGAAGGCCATGGGCCTCTATATCGCCCGCTCCCTGTCGTTCGAGGGCGTCGAGTACGAGCCGCTGCGTCACCCGCTGACGGCGGACGACATCGCCATCTGGGATGCCTGGGCCGACGCCTACCAGCTGATCCACACCAACCTGCGCGCCGCCCTGGAGGCGGTCGGGGTCACCGAGGACGGCAAGGCCAAGTCCGGCCAGGCCGCCTCGGCGGTGATGTCGGCGTTCGAGGGCGCGAAGCTTCGCTTCTTCGGCCATCTGCTCTCGGGGCTGAAGGCGCCCTCCCTCGTGGCCGCGATCCGACAGGACCTTGCCGCCGGCCGCTCGGCCGTGGTGCAGGTGGTCTCGACCAACGAGGCGGTGATGGAGCGCCGGCTGGCGGAAATCCCACCGGAGGAGTGGAACAACCTCGCCGTCGACCTGACGCCGAAGGACCAGGTGCTCGACTATCTGATGGGCGCCTTCCCGGTGATGGCGATGGACGCCGTCGAGGACGAGGACGGGAATGTCACCCTCGTGCCGGTCACCGACGCGGACGGCCGGCCCGTCGTCAGCCAGGAGGCCCTGCGGCTGCGCGACGAGCTGGTCGCCCATCTGGCCTGCCTGCCGGCCGTGCATGGCGTTCTGGACGCCGTGTTGGAGCAGCTCGGGACCGAACAGGTGGCCGAGATCACCGGCCGGTCGCGCCGGGTGATCACCCGCGACGGACGCCGGGTGGTGGAACGGCGCAGCGCCTCGGCCGCCAAGGCCGAGACGGACGCCTTCATGGCGGCCAAGAAGCGGGTGCTGGTGTTCTCCGACGCCGGCGGCACGGGCCGCAGCTACCACGCCGACCTCGCCGCCCAGAACCAGCAGCGCCGGGTCCACTACCTCGTGGAGCCCGGCTGGCGGGCCGACGCCGCCATTCAGGGGCTCGGCCGCTCGCACCGGACCAACCAGGCCTGCGCGCCGCTGTTCCGGCCGGTGACGACCGACATCCACGGCGAGAAGCGGTTCACCTCGACCATCGCCCGGCGGCTCGACAGCCTGGGCGCCCTCACCCGGGGCGAGCGGCGCACGGCCGGCAACGGCCTGTTCCGCGCCGAGGACAACCTGGAAAGCCCCTGGGCGCACCGCGCCTTGCAGGCCTTCTACATCGCCCTGCACTTCGGCAACGTCGAGGCCATGGACCGGGAGACCTTCGAGGCCAAGACCGGCCTGCGCCTGGTGGACGGCGACGGGGACTTGAAGAAGTCCGACGACATGCCGCCGATGAACACCTTCCTCAACCGCCTCTTGGCGCTGCGGATCGCCGACCAGAACGCCCTGTTCGCGGCCTTCGACGAAATCCTGACCTCGATCCTGGAGCGCGCATCCCAGTCCGGCGCGCTGGACCGGGGCATGGAGGACATCGTCGCCGACGACGTGGCGATCACCGGCGAGGAGGTGGTGCGGACCGACGCGGTGACCGGCGCCCAGACCAAGCTGCTGCGCTTCCAGGTCCGCACCCAGCGCCAGCTGACGGCGGCCGATGACGCCCTCGCCGGCCTGGACCTCGACGGGGTGGTCTATGCGGTCAACAGCAAGTCCGGCCGCGCCGCCCTCGTGGTCCAGGGCCTGACGACCACCAACGACGACGACCGGCTGATCCCGGCCGTGCGTCTGATCCGCCCGGAGAAGCGCACCATCGCGTCCCTGAAGGGGTTCGAGGAATCGGCCTGGGAAGCGACCGACGAGGCCCGCTGGCGGGCGGCCTGGGATCGGGAGATCGCCGAGGCCGACCCATGGATCACCCGCGACCTGGTGCTGGTCTCGGGCCTGCTGTTGCCGATCTGGACGCACCTGCCCGACAAGGGCACCTCTGTCCGGCGGCTGAAGGCCCCGGACGGCCGCCGCTGGCTCGGTCGTCTGCTCGATCCGGGCCAGGTCCCGGCGCTGAAGGTGGCGCTCGGTCTCTCCGACGTCGCCAGCGCCTATGGCGATCCGGCCCAGGTCTCGGCCCTCGTGCTCGAGGACGGCGCGGCCCTGGCGCTGGCCAGCGGCCTGTGGCTGCGGCGGGCCAAGGTGATGGACCGTTTCCGGATGGAGGTGGTGGGCGCGGCCTCCCAGCGCAGCGCCTTCACGGCGCTCGGCTGCTTCACCGAGATCATCGCCTACACGCCGCGGGTGTTCGTGCCGATCGACCAGCTTGACGTGCTCGCCGCCGTCCTGGCCAAATGGCCACCTCAGTCCGTGCTACCCAAGGCCGCTTAGTCCCCCCACGGCCTCAACGGTGAGAGCCCCACCCGGCCGCCCGGGTGGGGTTAATCGTATCTGGCCGTGTTGTAGCCTCCGAGGAGGACGACTCATGCGGGTCGATCGCGCATCTCGCCGGATTGCGGCCTCGCCAGAGCGAATTTATCGGGCGCTCACGGACCGCGAGGCGGTGCAAAGCTGGCTTCCGCCTGATGGCGCGCATGGCGTCATCGGGGCCTTCGACCCCCGGCCGGGCGGCCCGTTCCGCATGACCCTGGTCTTCGACACCCCTGGGGACACGGGACGCCGCAAGTCCTCGGAGAACACCGACGTCGTCGACGGCGAGTTCCTGCGCCTGATCCCGGACGCCGTGGTGGAACAGCGCTTAACTTTCCAGTCGGACGATCCGGCGTTTGCCGGCGCCATGGTGATGACCTGGACTTTGAGGCCTCTGGACGACGCGACCGAGGTCGACGTCGCGGCCGAAGGCGTGCCGCCGGGCATCCGTCCGGAGGACCATCAGCAGGGGATGGCCTCGTCCCTTGAGCACCTCGCCCAGTACGTCGGGGGCTGAGGGCGGCGAAGGCGCCGGGGGGCGCAAAGGCAGGGACGGGCCGGGCGAGCCGGCGGGAGGACTAGGCCTTCGCCGGCGTGCCGGAGGCCGCCATGTCCCCCCTTCCCCGTTCGCCGGTCCTTGCCGCCTGGGGCGCCGGCGTCGACTCGACCGCCATGCTCATCGAGCTGATCGCGCGGGGCGAGCCGGTCGACCAGGTCCTGTTCGCCGACGTCGGGGCCGAGAAGGCCGAGACCCTGGCCTTCGTGCCGGTGTTCCGCGCCTGGCTCGCCGACCACGGCGTGCCCTCCGAGGTGGTCCGCTACGCGCCGAAGAACTTCAAGAACTGGCCGCCCTATCGGACCCTGACCGAGAACCTGCTGACCAACGGCACACTGCCGGGCATCGCCTTCGGGCGCGGCACCTGTTCGCAGAAGTGGAAGGCCGCCCCGCAGCACGCCTGGGCCAAGCGCTGGCCGCCCGCCCAGGCCGCCTGGGCGGCCGGGCGCAAGGTGGTCAAGCTGATCGGCTATGACGCCGGGCCGGCGGACGACCGCCGGTTCCGCGTCGCCCAGGCGCTCGACGATCCCCTCTACGCGCATCGCTACCCGCTGCGGGAATGGGGGTGGACTCGGCCCGACAGCGTCGCGCGCATCCGCCGCGCGGGCCTGCCGGTTCCGGTGAAGAGCGCCTGCTTCTTCTGCACGGCGGCGCGGCCCGCGGAGATCCGCGCGCTGCCCGGCGAGCAACTCCGGCAGATCGTCTTGATCGAGGCGAGGGCCCGGCCGCGCCTGCGCAATGTCGAGGGGCTGTGGCGCACGGCGGTCAAGGGCGCCCGGGGCGCCGAGCCCCGCCCTGGATCGATGACCGCCTTCATCCGGCAGGAGGGGCTGCTCGACGCCGAGGAGATCGAGGCGATCAGCGAGGCGGCCCCGCGTAGCCTGACCCGCTGGCAGGCGGCCGTCGCCGGCGCGGCGGATCGGCCGGAGCTGCGACGCTGGCTGACCGTGTTCGACGCCTTCGCCGGCCGGACGGCCGGGCTCGACGCCGCCCCGGGTCTCTACGACGGCCTGGAGGCCCGGCCATGAATCGGGTCGATCCCTGCGCTTACGACCGGGTGGTGATCGCCTTCAGCGGCGGCAAGGACAGCCTCGGCGCCCTGCTCTACCTGCTCGACCTCGGCGTCGCGCCCAAGGCGATCGAGCTGCATCACCACCTGGTCGATGGTCGGGGGCCGGTCCTGATGGACTGGCCGATCACGCCGGCCTATGTGGCGGCGCTGGCCGACCACTTTGGGCTCGCCCTGTTCCATTCGTGGCGCGACGGGGGCTTCCGCCAGGAGATGGATCGCGACGGCGTGCCGACCGCCCGAATCCTGTTCGAGCAAGCGGGCGCGCCGCTCGGCCGCGCGGGTGGCGCGGGCCCGCCCGGCGTGCGGCGGCGCTTCCCGCAGGTCTCGGCCGACCTGTCGGTGCGCTGGTGCAGCCCGGCGCTGAAGATCGACGTCCTGGCCGCCGCCCTTCGCGGCCAGACCCGGTTCGAGACCGGGCGCACCCTGGTCGTCACCGGCGAACGGGCCGAGGAAAGCCCGGCGCGGGCTCGCTACCGGCCATTCGAGCCGCATCGCACCGACAGCGGCCGTCGCCGGGTCGATCACTGGCGACCCGTTCTCGACTGGACGGAGACCCGGGTATGGGACCGGATCGCGGCGGCGATGATCCGCCCGCACCCGGCCTATAGCCTGGGCTGGTCGCGGCTGAGCTGCCGCTGCTGCATCTTCGGCTCGCCGGCCCAGTGGGCGACGATCCGGGTGCTCTACCCCGCGATCTTCGCCGAGATCGCCGCGCGCGAGGCGGCGTCGGGCCGCACGATCCAGCGGGCCGCGAGCGTGGTCGCGCTCGCCAACCGGGGCGTCCCCCACCCTGCCGCCCTGGCCCAGCCCGAGCTGGCCGCCCTGGCCGCCGGCGAGGCCTGGACCCTGCCGGTGATCGCGCGGCCTTGGGCGCTGCCGGCGGGCGCCTTCGGGGAGTCCGCCGGGCCCAGCTGAGAGGGGGAGCGAGGAACCGCGGGGGCAAGCCCAGCGGGGAACGGTCCCGGCTGGGCGCAGGAGCCTTGCCATGCCGCAATCCCCTCGTTCGCCGCGCGTTTCCCGCCGGCGCTTCCTGGCCGTCGCGCCGACGGCCCTGGTGGCGGAAGCCGCCGCCGCCGCGCCGCGCCCGCTCCCTGAGCTCGCCCATGCCTGGATCGAGGCCCGCGGCCTGGCGCGGAGCCTTCTGCTGCGCTGGCAGGACCTGGAGAAGGAGGTTCTGCAGCGCACCGGCTCGCTCGATTTCCGGGCGGCGGCGGGCAAGCAGGACGCCGCCGCCCTGGAGATGATCGCCATCGACGCGCGTTTGCCGGCCCTGTTCGAGGCCGAGGCGGCGGCCGCCGCCGTCATCGCCGCCCGCCCCTGCCGGTCTGCGGCCGATGCGCTGGCCAAGCTTGAGGTGGGCATGTCGATCCTCGGGGCCGAGGATACGGATGCGACCGCCTGGGCCCTGCTGCGGGCCGGCTACGACCACCTCGCCGGCGTGCTGACGGACGAAGGCGGCGCCACACCCGGCAAGCCCTCCGGACGGTCGTAGGGCTCAGGATCGCGCCGGAGGCGGAGGGAGGTCCGGGCGGGGTGAGCCCGCCGGGGAATAGGTCTTCGGCCGGCGCAGGAGCCCAGCCATGCCGACCTCCCCTCTTGCTGACACCGCGTCACCCGACCCGCACGACTTGCGAACCTTCCAGGTCGTCGCCGCCCGGGATGTCCCGGTCTACGGAGCCTTCACCGTCGAGACGGCCGATCCCGACGCGGCCCTGGCCCAGGCCAAGGCCATGCTGATCTCGGATGCGGCGATGCTGAACGAGGCCGAGCCCGAAAGCACCCACAGCCTGCGGATCATCGCCCTGCAGGAGGACGACCAGGATCCCCTCTTCGCGGATGTGGCGCTCGATCCGGACGCGCCGCTGTGGCCAGGTCCGGCGTTCCGGGCGGCGGTGCTGGCGACCACAGCGTCGCTCGCCCAGTTGGTCGCCTCGCTCGGCGAGGCCGAGGCCTATCCGAACGATCTTGATCGG
Source organism: uncultured Phenylobacterium sp. (assembly GCA_945952175.1). GTDB lineage: Bacteria > Pseudomonadota > Alphaproteobacteria > Caulobacterales > Caulobacteraceae > Phenylobacterium. Next base: position 11,278 of record CAMFHW010000002.1, read on the forward strand.
CTCGCCGCCAACCTTCGCCTGCTCCACCTCGATTGTGACGGCGCGGCCGTCCTGGCGGCGGCCCGGAGCACCCAAGCGCCCGAAGCCTGGGTGGAGCAGGTCATGCAGTGGGCCTGGGCCCAGACCGACGTCGGGGGCGGGAAGTGACCCGGACCGACCCGCGCCTGCGGCGTCAGATCGCCAATCCCGTGCTGGGCCTTCCGGCCGCCCGAGCCCTCAGCGATCTCGATCCTCGCGCGCGAGCGGCGCTGGCCGAGGTCCTGGCCGATCTCGGCACCGACGCCGCCGCGCGCGCTCAGCGCAGCTGGGCTCAGAACAAGGGGATCATGGCCGCCTACTGGAAGGCGGTCAGCGTCTACGCCCGGCACATCCGCCGGGTCTTGGTCGCCGCCGACCGCGAGGGGCGCGGCGGTCGTAGCCGTGAGGCTGCTCGGCCAAGGCTCCCTGCGGCGGCGTAAGCGGCCGGCGTGGGGAAAGGAGGAGGAAGGGAGCGGACGGGCGTTCCCAGCAGAGGAGGCCCAGATGCCCCACTCCCCCGTCACCACCACCCTCATCGTCACCTGGCGCAGCGAGAACTACGGCCGCTTCGACGGTGCGCGTAGCGCCTTCCGCCTTTACGACACCGTCGATCTGGACGACGTCGCCGTCGCCCGGATCCATACCGCAGCCACCAAGGCCGGGTACTTCTGGGAGGCCGGCCGGTGCGCCTGGATCGCCTGGGCGGACAGCGCGCGCGGGCGCTTCATCGCCGGCCTGGAGGCCCTCGGCTATGCCGTCGAGCACGCCGGCAGCTGGCGAGGCCCGGACGATCCGAAGGCGCCTCCCGCCTCCGATCCGGAGGCGCGGTGATGGCGAAGAAGATTCTCGTCGCCGACCTGCTGTGCGGCGCCGGCGGTTCGACCGAGGGCTGCGAGCGCGCCCTCCTCGAGCTGGGATTCAGCCTCGACGAGATCGAGTTCGTCGCGGTCAACCACTGGCCGACGGCGATCCAGTCCCATGCCATCAACCACCCCCGCGCCCGGCACTACGTGCAGGACATCGCCACGGTGCGCCCGCACCTGCTGGTCCCCGAGGGTTACCTCGACCTCCTGATGGCGTCGCCGACCTGCACGCACCACTCCAATGCGCGGGGCGGCAAGCCCACCTCCGACCAGCAGCGGAGCGACCCCTGGCACATCATCACCTGGCTGACCGAGCTTCGGGTCAAGCGCCTGATCATCGAGAACGTCTGGGAGTTCATCAAATGGGGCCCGGTCGACCGGCGGACCGGCCGGCCGATCAAGCGGCGTGAGGGCGAATACTTCTGGGCCTGGATCAGCGCCATCAAGGCGCTGGGCTTCACCCAGATCGAGTGGCGCAAGCTGAACGCGGCCGACTACGGCGACGCCACCACGCGCCAGCGGTTCATCCTGATGGCCCGCAGCGACCGCAGGCCAGTCCAGTTCCCGGCCGCGACCCACGCCCGCAGGCCCAACGGCGCCGACCTGTTCGCCACGCTGCAGCCGTGGCGGCCGGCGCGCGAGATCATCGACTGGAACCTCAAGGGCCGGTCGATCTTCAACCGGGACAAGCCGCTGGCGGCCAAGACCCTGGAGCGCATCTGGGCCGGGGCGGTCAAGCACCGCTGGCCCGAGCCCTTCCTGGTCATCCTGCGTAACCACATGGCCAGTCAGGGCCTGGACGTGCCCATCCCGGCGATCATGGCGAGCGGCACGCACATCGGCCTCGCCCAACCTCTCGTGGGGACCATGAAGGCTGGGTGCGATCCCCGGACCGCCGGCGAGCCCCTGCATAGCCCCACCACCCAGGGGAGTCTGTTCACCGCCGAGCCTTTGGTCATGAATGGGCGCAGGGGCGCCAAGGCCACGCCGGCCGGCCGGGCGCCGATTCCGACGCTCGACACAAAAGGCGGCGTCTGGGTGGTGGAGCCCTTCATCGCCAGCGTCGCCCACGGCGCCAGCGTGGGCGACGCCACGGCCGACAGCCGCCGGTGCAAGAGCGTGGACGATCCGCTCGGCACGGTTCACGCCGGCGGCGGCAAGTTCGCCGTGGTCGAGCCTTTCGTTCTGAGCCAGGGCGCGGGCGGCGTGGCGCGCCAGACCACCCAGCCGATCCCGGCGATCCCGACGCATGGCGCCCATGCGCTGATCTCGCCCTACTACAGCAACGGCTGGCAGCAGCAGTCCGGCGCGCCGCCGCCCTGCTACACCGTCGAGGACCCCGTCCCCCCGATCACGACGAAGGGCCGCTTCGGGGTGGTGGTCCCGGTCACCCAGAGCAGGCGCGGGAACACCGCCCGCTCGACCGAGGAACCCATCCCGACGGCGCCGACCGCCAAGGGCGGCGAGTTCGCCATCGTGATGCCGGTGACCCATCACGACGGGTCCAACCGGGCGCGCGACGTCAATCAGGAGCCGATCCCGACCCCGACCGGCGCCAACCGGGGCGAGCTGGCCTTCATCGCCGCCCAGTTCGGCGAACGGCCGGGCCAGGCGCCCAGGACCCACAGCCTCGACGCGCCCACGCCGACCATCGCGGCCAGCGGCCACGTCAACCTGGTGGAGGGGGCCCTTGGGCTCGAGGGCTACGACATCCTGTTCCGGATGCTGGAGCCCCACGAGCTGGCGGCGGCCATGGGCTTTGACGGCGACGGTCGCCACTACACCTTCGTCGGCACCAAGACCGAGCAGATCAAGCAGATCGGCAACGCCGTCTCGGTGCGGAAGATGAAGGCCTGCGTCATGGCGCTGATGGCCGACGCCGTGCCGCGTCGTCGCACTTCGCAGCCCCCGGCGCTGGAGATCGCGGCGTGAACCGCGACCGCTCGCCTGTTCATTGCCGGCGGCGAGGCTGCGGCAAGACTTGGCCGCGCGACCCGGCGCTGGAGGTCGCCTGCCCGACCTGCCAGGCGCCGATCGGCCGAGCCTGCACCCGGCCGTCCGAGCACCGGACCTGGGGCGGCGAGCCCCACGCGGAACGTGACATCGCCGCCGACCAGGGTGGCCACTATGGAGCGTGCCCCCTCGGTTGGTGTGGGTTGGGCAACAAGCGGCGTCGGCAGGAGGCGGCCGCCATGCCGCTGTTCGCGGCCGCTGACATGCCGCGCATGGATGAGCCGCCCACCGACCCCGGCGCCGCGTGATCCGGCGGGTTTACCCGAAAGGTGGAGGAAGGGCGGGGCCGGGCGAGCCGGCTGGGGAATGGGTCCTCGGCCGGCGTTGGAGCCGGCCATGCCCTACCCCTTCCCGCCCTGCCGCGGATCCGCCTCGCCCTGGGGTGCGATCCAGACGGTTACGCCGCTCGGGCCCGATGCGATCGCGGTCTCGACCGCCTCGCATGGCGGCCTGCGCGTTTCGCCGGATGCGCTGGCGCGCATGCCCGCGGCGACCCGCCAGACCCCGTACAGCGCGAACGGCTGGTTCGAGGAGGATTGCGACTGGGCCCTGCCCTATCTGGCTCTGGGCCTCGACGCCTTCGAGCCCGACGCCGCGCGCGGCGCCGAGGTGTGGGCGGCGGCGGTCCGGACGGTCCAGCTCTACCATCCGCAGCACGCCGAGCTGCTGGGCGTGCCCAGCCCGTCCGGAGGCCGGGCCGATGGCTGAGCAGGCGGACCTCTTCGCGCCCGGCCTGGCCGAGGCTACAAGCCTGTCGGTGATCGCGCCGGCGGCTGATGCCTGCGCTGAGCTCCGCTCGCGCTTTGCGGCGCACGGATTATCGGCCTTGGACGAGGGCGACACACTCGCCCTGATCCTGACCCGCTGCCTGCGCCCCGGCGCCAATGCGGTCTGCGCCGCCGACGCCCTCATGGGGCGGTTCGGCGGGGCGGCGCGGGTCTTCGGCGCGCCCGAGCCGGAGCTGGCCCGGGTGATCGGCCGGGATGCGGCCCGCGAGCTGACGTTGCTGCATGGCCTGCTATTGCGCCTGCTCGAGCACCCGTTGCGCCAGCGCACGCAGCTGGGCTCCCATGAGGCGGTGAAGACCTATCTGCGAGCCCGGCTCGGTGCCTTGCCCCGGGAGGTGTTCCACGTCCTCTTCCTCGACAAGCGCCACCAGCTGATCGCCGACGAACGCCTGGGCGTGGGGACCGTCGACCATGCGCCGGTCTACCCACGCGAGGTGGCGCGCCGGGCGCTGGAGCTGTCGGCGAGCGCGGTCCTGCTGGCCCATAACCATCCCTCCGGCGATCCGGCGCCGTCTCGGGCAGACATCGAGATGACCAAGCTGGTGGTCGAGGCGCTGCGGGTCCTGGGGATCGCGGTGCCCGACCACTTCATCGTCGCCGGCGACCAGGTGGCCAGCTTGCGGACCCAGGGGCTGATGTAGGCGTCGGGAGGCGGAGGAAGGGACCGGAGCGGGCGAGCGCTCCGGGATGGGCCCGGGCGCCGAAACGGAGTCTCGCCATGACCACCAGACCCCCGGCCACCCTTGTTGCGCCTGAGCGCCGCGAGAACTTTCTACCTAAACTCTTCGGCCTGCCGCTGATGATTGTCGGCGAGCACATGGTCTATTCGCTGATGGAGCGGCTGAGCCCGGCCGACTACGGCGGCGGCTCGTGGGACTTCTACGAGCGCAGCGGGGCGCCGCTGTTCATGGCGCCCACCTCCAAGCCGCGCTTCCGCATCGAGCCGGACATCACGATGTTCAGCGGCGAGGTGTCGGCCGAGGCGGCGGGGATCATCGTCACCCTCTTCGCCTTCTCGCACCTGTCGTTCCGCCATAGCTCCGATCGGCTCGCCGACGGCTATGAGCGACTCCACCGCTACGTGGCCGGGCACGCCGAATGCCCGGCGATCCTGCAGGCGATCGACTGAACAAGCCCGAGCGCCCCGTTTCCGCGACGGGGCGCTTGTTGTGCTGCCGTAACCGAGGTGGGCGGGCCCGGGGCGGGAGGATGGAGGAAGGGACCGGCGGAGGGCGCTCATCCCGAGCTTTCGGAGGCCCTCCCATGACCAGCTGGTCCGAACCCCGCATCACCACCCTGCGCTCCCTCTGGCTCGACGGCCTGTCGGCGTCGCAGATCGCCAAGCAGCTTGGCGGCGTCACCCGCAACGCCGTCATCGGCAAGGTCCATCGCCTGGGCCTGAGCGGCCGGGGCGCCCCCTCGGCGCCGGGCCGCGCCCCGCGTATCAGCACGCCCAGGCCTGCCCGTCCTCGGCGGGCGGCCGGTCGCGCCGCCGCGCGCGTCATGGCGCCGCCGCGTCCGCCGGTGGCGGCGCCGGTCCCAGCGGCCGAAGGGCCCGGCCTGGTCACCGACATGGCGCGGCTCGGTGTCCACGCCTGCAAGTGGCCGATCGGCGACCCGAAGAGCCCGGAGTTCAGCTTCTGCGGTCGTCATGCCGACGGGCGCTACTGCGTCGCCCATGAGATCCAGGGCGTGCGGGCGGGAACCGCCTGGCGCGCCGACCGCGACCCAGTCGTCCGGCGCGCCCTGGCCGGCCTGATCTGAGCGGGGTCGGGTCGTGCTCCCCTCCCCGCTCCTGCGCTATGCGCACGAAGAGTCCGTGGCGGCCGCGCCGCCGCCACGGGTCCCCGGCAGCGGCATGATCGTCCCGCCGTTCAGCACGCTGGCGGCATGGCTGGTGGAGATCGACCGCCAGGGCGCGCTGATGCGGCCGCGCAGCCGTCTCTACGAGCGCTTCGACCGCACCGCCCGCACCCTCACGCCCGGGCGTATCCGCCGAACGGAGGACCCGGTCGCGATCGGCGAGCTGGTGCGCTGGCTGCGGGAGGCCCGCTATCCCGGCGGCCATAACTTGCATGGCCTGGACCGGGTGTGGTCGCGCGCCGAACTCGGCGTCCTGATCACCGAGGCGGTCAACCGCCAGCGCCAGCTGGCCATCGGCCGGGTGACGCCGCGGCCGAAGGGGCCGCCGTTGGATCCTCGGCGATTGCCGGACGAGCGGCTCGAGCACCTGATCCAGCATCATCGCGATCTGCAGGTGGTGGAGGCGCTGCGCGCCGAGCGTCGGCGGCGGGAAAGCTTGCGAGGCGATCATGCGACCGCCTGACCGGTCTTATGCCCTGACGCGCGATGTGGATTTCCGCTTCTATGTGGGCGTCCACCATCCACGGCTGGCCTGGCCGCTGACCTTGCGCGGCTTTCGGGTGTGCCTCTCGGCCAATGTGCTGAGGGACCGCGTCTGCGAGGTCCCCTTCCTCGGATGCGATGAGCCCTGGCTGTTGGATTCCGGTGCCTTCACCCAGGTCGCCCTGCAGGGCGGGTTCAGCCAGTCGCCGCAGGCCTATGCCGGCATGATCCGGCGATACGCCCGGACAGGATTGATCGCGGCGTCCACCCAGGACTTCATGTGCGAACGCCTGGCGCTGCGCGCCACGGGCCTGACGGTCGCCCAGCACCAGGCCCTGACCCTGGACCGGTTCGACGCCATTCGTGACGCCGGCACGGGCGGCGTCCATCTCTTGCCGGTGCTGCAGGGCCGCAGCCCTGACGGCTACCGTCGCCATCTTGAAGCCTACGGCGACCGCATTGGTCACGGCGCCTGGGTGGGCGTGGGGTCGCTCTGCAAGCGGCAGGGCGATCCTGCGGTGATCGCCGCCATCCTCGACGCCATCCTGCAAGACCGGCCGGACCTGCGCCTGCACGGGTTCGGCTGCAAGCGGACCTCGCTGCTGGACGAGGCGGTGCGGAGCCGCCTGGCCACGGCCGACAGCATGGCCTGGTCCTATGCGGCCCGGTTCGAAGGTCGCGATCAGAACGCTTGGGACGAGGCCGGCCGGTTCGCGCTGGGCGTGGGCGGGTGTCCGGAGGCGGTGGAGCGGCTGGCCGCGCAGGCCGGCTGGCGTCGGGCGGTTGAAAGGGACGCAGCAGCGTCCCCAAGGCGGGCTGGGGCCGCCCTCTGGCTCCAGTGACCTCGCCACCAATCGTCGGCCCCCACAAGGGACGCTGGCGCTCAAAGCCCTTGTGGGGGCCGCCGCTGGGCGGCGCGAGGCGGTCCCGAGCCGACGGGCTCGAACCCCACCCCACAAAGGGACTTTCCCATGCAACTTTCCCTCTCTCCCCTCTCCTCTGATCGCCTGACGGCCTACGAGGCCCAGGCCCTGCAACTCGAGGACACTCGAACCCATCCGCCGGAGGCGGCGCTTCACCAGCTCGGCCATAGCCTCATGACCGAGCTGCTCGACATCGTCGGCGAGTCCGCCCTGGAGGACTACCATGTCCTGATCGGCGAGGCCCTGATCGGCGCTTTCCATTCCGTGTCCCAGCGCATCGAGCGCGACGCCGACAAGGCCCGCGACCAGCTGGGCGGCCTGGTGCGGGACTTCGACGGATCCGAGGTGCTCGACACCGAGATCCAGGACGTCACCCGCAAGGCGCGCGCCGCCGACGTCGCCACCCTGGCGATGGAGATCGTCCGCGATGCGGCCGCCGACACCTACACCACCAACACCGGCGAGGTGTGGAGCCCGTGGAAGGGCTCGGTGAAGGGCACCCGCACCACGGCGGCCCAGATCGAGGCCCGCGACGCCATCCGGGCCCAAAAGGCCCGCAAACATGCCGCCACGGACCCGGGGGCGAACATCGTCGGCTTCCGCGGTGCGCCGCAGGCCGATACGGCCGATGACGCCCATCGCATCTTCGATGCGTTGAACTGGGCCAAGGACCAGTGGCCGGACATGGCGCTGGCCACCTCCGGGGCCAAGGGCGCCGAGAAGCTGGCGCTCAAGTGGGCCAAGCAGAAGGGCGTGCGGGTGGTGCTCGCCAAGGCCGATTTCGACCGGCATGGCCGGGCGGCCCCGTTCCGGGCCAATGACGAGATGCTCGAACTCGATCTGGTCTGCGTCCTGACCCTGTCCAATACCCTCAACCCGGAGCGTGGGTCGGAGCTCAAGCCCTTCGGGCCGGCGTTGAACCTGGCGCAGAAAGCGGCGGAACGCGGGTTGCGTCATCTTCCGGTCAAGGCGCGGGCCTGAGCCCCGCCGGTGCGGCGGCCGCAAGGTCGCCGCATCCTTTTGTCGGGATTCCGCGAAGGCTTTGGGAGCCGGCAGGTCATCACAGGCTCACCGGGTCTCCAGGCGGACGATCGGGCGGGCTGAACGCGATCTCTCAAGGCGAACCTGGGCCGGGGCCGTTCGGGCTCAAGGCGACCTCGCCAAAGGGCGAGGCGTCGGCGCCGGACCCTCCGGCCTTCCTTCGCTGCGCTCCGTGCAGGCCGGTTTCCAGCGCCGCCGACCCTGAGCCCGCACCTCTCCCCGTCCCGACCGGTCGCATGATCGCGGGATGAGCCCGCCGGTCGAGCGAAGGAGACCTCAGATGGCGAGCATGGCGATGGCGCAGGCGGTTCTGGAACACGCCAACCAATTCTACGACGTCGACAACTGGTATGTGGTGGCCGAGTGCTGGGACACCTGGGCGGTGCTCGAGGAGCTGGACCAGCACGAAGAGAAGACCAATATCCCCTTCACCCTCGAGACGGCGGCGATCGCCCACTTCGGGGCGCTGATCGCAAAGCGGCGGACGGTCCACTGAGTTATCGGGCGGCCATCGTGGCCGCCCTCCCCTCGCGGGAGAACGACGGGCGAACCTGAGCCCGTCGTTCCAGAACGGGCGTTGAACGCAAATGCGGATTTTACGCGGAGGGGCGGTTCGGCCGCAGCCCTAGGCGGTAGGCTGTTCGGTCCAGCGGGGGCAGGCCGCCGCCCGGCTTGCACACCGTCGGCCTTTTGCGGAGGCGGACGATGTGGTGTCTTCCCTGGGACTGGGCGGCCTTGAGCGCCTGCTGACATCGCGGCGTGCCCCCGAACCGTATTTAGCGTCGAGGACTCGCTTCGTCTTTTGCGTGATTTCGGCTCGCTGGCGAAGCGACGCCCCGGCGAATCGGCTGGTCGGGCGTCTTATCCGTGGTGCGGGGTCTTATCGGGCCGGTCCAGGTCTAGGGCGCGGACCAGGTCATCGGCCACGAACACCTGTTCGTCCAGGCGCGACGGCCCCGGTTAAGTCGCTGTGGGCGGCGTCGTTGGCGATCACCTCGGAAACGAACAGGGCGCAGCTTCGGTCGGCGCGAGAGCCATCTCTGGTCAGCCGATCCTGGGCGCCAGCCTCCATAGGTTTAGGACCCACGTCCGCCCTGCCCGGCCGTTCATAGGTGGAGGATGGGGCAGATCTGCTTGGGCGGCGACATCGCCGTTGTAGGCGTCAGGCGATCCTGGGTCTGCGTTGTGAATCCTTGGGATCGGCCGTGGCGCGTCGTCTTGGGGGCCTTCCTGGGGATGGGGCCGTGGCCGGGGACGGTCCCGCGCGATCAATCACGTGAACCTAGGCCGGGTCGCTCAGGGTCGAAGCCGACCTCGCAAGCGAGGCGGCCGGGCCGGACCCTCCGGTCTTCGCGCTGCGCCGCTGCAGACCGGTTTCCAGCCCCGCCGGGCTTCGTCCCCTCGCTTATCCCCGACCTGGGCGGTCTCGTGATCGCGGCAGGGACCGCGAGCCGCCCGGGCTCCTCCGGGCGGAAGACGGAGAAAGACGATGCTGAACCAAGTCCAACTGATCGGTTTCACGGGCGCCGAGCCGGAAATCCGCACCACCCAAGGCGGCAAGAAGGTCGCCACCCTGCGGGTCTGCACCAGCCGCTACACCAAGAAGAACGGCGAGCGGAAGGACTACCCGACCTGGCACCAGGTGGAGATCTGGAACCAGGCCACGGTCAACTGGCTGGCGTCCAAGGGCCTCGCGAAGGGCGCCAAGGTCTACGTCCAGGGCGAGATCCGTCACGACCGCTACACCGATAACGAAGGCGTCGAGCGGTTCTTCTCCAAGGTGGTGATCGCCATGCCCGGCCACGAGCTGAAGTCGCTGGATCGGCCCGAGCAGAACCCCGCCGAAGATGAGTAGTCGCCAGCCCCGCCCGGTTCGCCGGGCGGGGCTTCGCTTTCTAGCGGCGGTTCGCCGGAGCCGCCTTGGCGTCTTTTGGCCTTCACCCTTCATTTTTTGAAAAACGCCCGCTGCGGTCAGCAGCGGGTTTCTAGATTCTATCTAATTCCTATTCGGGCCGGAGAACGGTTCGGTAAATCATAGGGTTACTCAAATTCACCTGACCCCTTGGGGGTGTCTGCCTGTCCTCCTGGGGGCTTCGTCCTGACCGTGTGGGGGCTCTATCCTGTCCTCTCGGGGGGTATCCTGACCGATTGGGGGATGCATCCCTATCGCGCGCTTTATCCTGACTTGTGATTTGATTCGAGGTCAGGAATCATCGGGCTCCTGATCTGGTGGAGCGGTGTTCTGAGCGACGCGGCGGATATTGCGGTGTTGGAGGACGGCGGCGAGTCGACGCCCGGCCGAGCCATGCGTGTCGCTCATGCCCTCGAGGCCCGAGCCGGGGACGAGTTCGCAAAGCCCGGCAATCTGGTCGAGGTCCGCTTCGTCAAGGGTCAATCCCTCAGCCTGACCGCGGCGCGCCTGCTGGCCTTGATGATCCTCACCGCCGGCGGCGACGCTTGGGAGCCGGTGGCGCACCGGATGCGCAAGGCCGACATCCGGCGCGGCCACAAGGGCAACGAACGCATCAGCGACATGCTCGAAGAACTGCATCGCACGCTCTTCGCGGTGGACGACCTCTCCTGGCGCGGTCGTAAGGCGACCAAGCGGTTCTCGCTGATCCAGTCGTCGCGCGAAGAGATCGAGGACGATGGGGCGGAGGCGGGCTGGATCGAGTGGGAATTCACGCCCGACGCGCGGCGACTGATCCGTGAATCCGAGACCTATGCGGTGCTCAATCGCCAGGCGGTGCTGGGGTTCCGTTCCAGTTATGCCTTGCGGCTCTACGAAATGGGAGCCCTGCGCCTCTACCGACGTCAGTCGGTATGGCGGGCGGACATGACCGCCATACGGGCCGCGTTCGGGATCGCGCCAGAACTCTACAAGGACTTCGCCCAGCTTCGCCGCAAGGTGCTCGAAAAGGCGAAGGCCGAGATCGACAACCTTGCCCATTTCACGGTCGAGTGGCGCGAGGTCCGCCGCGGGCGAACGGTCATCGAGATCGAGTTCACTTTTCATCCCAAGGCCACGCCAGCGCAGATTTCCACTGACGACGGCGCGCTCGCTGGCCGAGCAGCGATGACAACGGTCCCCTCCCCTACCCTTCCTGCGCCGAGATCAGTCGTCACGGGGGCGAAAAAGGCTGCTGATTCGACGCTTCGCTTTCCGGCCGGCAGTCTGCAGTACGGGGCTGAGCCATTCGGCGAGATCGCGCGGACCCATGGCGGCGGGTGGGCCCGTGACCTCATCGCCGACGCCTATCGCGAACAAATGGGCGGTCGTCTGGCCAACCTTACCGGCTCCAAGCTGGTGAAGTCCTGGACAGGCTTCTGTCAGGCCTTTGCAGCACGCCGAGGCCGCCCGTAGCGGGAAATTGCACCGGTGCAATTTCGCCCCCGGCCCTTACTCCGATCCGACTACGCTTTGGGTTCCGGCCTGGTGGACCCCGCTGGCCTTCCTGCCCGCCCACATGGCGCTGCATAGGCGCCATTTGCTCGCCGCGACGCTACGACGCGTCATGCCGACCAGAGGAATGACGGAAGGAATGTGCCGGCGAATTGCACCGGTGCAATCGGCTCGCGGCCCGGGGTGGCAGGACCCGCCTCACGGGTCGCCGAGCGCGTGTTGCGGCCTTGCCGTGCGACCACGATAGCGGCGAACCGCGACGGCGAGCAGGGGAGGGGGCTTTGAATTGCACCGGTGCAATTCGTGACGCTGGCGATCCCCCAAACGGTCAGGATCGCCCCCAATCGGTCAGGTTGGCCGTAGCCGCCATGCAGGAATCGCGATCTAGGTAAGGTGCCCAATGTTAATTCGTCGTTAACGATGCGATTATAGCGTCGCGTTGGCCGTACTTTCGCTTTTTGGGTGATCGAGGCCCGTTTTTCGAAACCCGCCCGGAGGCTGCTGGCCCTCATGTCGAACGTCGCCGAAGCCGCCGCCGCTTCCCTCGCGGGTCCCGTCGCTCAACTGGCCCGCAGGGCCTCGGCGGTAGTCGAAAATCTCCGGGACAGCGCCCGCGCCGCGCGGTCGAAGGACCGGCGCGAACCGATTTTCTCGATCAGCGAAGCCGCCGCCCTGGTCGGGCGCACGCCAGCGGCGATCCGGGACGCGGAAAAGGATGGCCGCCTTCCCGAGCCGCCCCGAACCGAGAGCAACCGCCGCGTCGGCTACACCTTGGCGCAGGTCAATGACATGCGAGGCGTGTTCGGCACGCGCCCCTGGCGGGCGCCTGGCGACCCTTGCGCCGTGATCGCGGTGCAAAACTTCAAGGGCGGGGTGGGGAAGTCCACGCTGTCGGTTCACCTGGCGCAGTATCTGGCCATTCAGGGCTACCGGGTAGCGCTGATCGACTGCGACAGTCAGGCCTCCAGCACTACCCTGTTCGGCTACGTGCCGGACCTCGATCTGGGCGAGGACCAGACCCTTTACCCCTTCCTTCGTGAAGACGACATGCGCTCGCTCGATTACGCGCTGCTCGACACCCACTTCGACGGCTTAAAGCTGATCCCGGCGAACCTGCGCCTGTTCCAATCGGAATACGAATTGGCGGCGCGGATGGCGCGGGGCGGCGGACGACTGCTCGACCGGCTGGCCCAGGGCATCGCCTCGATCCAGGACCAGTTCGACATGATCATCCTGGATCCGCCGCCGGCGCTTGGGGCGATTTCGTTGTCCGTCTTGCGCGCCGCCAATGCGTTGGTCATTCCGGTTCCGCCGACGGTGATGGACTTCTCCTCCACCGCGGCCTTCCTGGCGATGCTCGATGAAACACTCTCCGAGCTCGCCTCCCGCGACCTCGCGCCGGACCTGAATTTCATCCGCGTCGTGGCCTCCAAGGTCGACGAGAACAAGTCGATGCAGAAGGAGATGATCGCGCTGATGCGCCAGGTCTTCGGACTGGCGATGATCCGCACGCCGATGAAGGATTCGGCGGAAATCGACAACGTCACGGCGCGGCTGATGACCGTCTATGAGGTCGACAGCCCCATGACCAGCAAGGCGGTGCGCGATCGCTGCCTGACCTATCTCAATGGCGTCAACGAGGAGGTCCTCCTCGATGTTCGTCAGACCTGGCCGAGCCATGCCGAGCGCCTGCGCAAGGAGGGCCACGCATGACCACTTCCAGCGGAAATTGCACCGGTGCAATTGGCATAGAAAGGCTCCGTCCATGAGCTCAAAGAACCGCTCATTCGCCGCTGGCCTGATGGGTGCGCTGGACGAGACCGCGCCCCAGCCGGACGCGCCGACGCGTCTCGGGATCGGCGTGCTCGCCGGTCGAGAGAACCGCATGGCTGAGCTCGCTGCGGGCGCCGTGGTGGCGCGCGCCGTCGAACAGGTCGACCCGGCGCGATGCCGGCTCTGGAGCGAGCACAACCGCGACTACGACAAGCTCGACGAAGTCCGTTGCGCGGATCTGATCGAAAGCTTCAAGGCTCAGGGCCGCCAGGAAGTCCCGGCGATCGTCCGCCGCGTGCGCGACACGCCTGACATCGATTTCGAGATCATCTGCGGCGCGCGTCGTCATTGGACGGTGAGCTGGCTTCGGGCTCACAACTACACCGACTTCCGGTTTCTCGTTGAGGTGCGCGACCTCAACGACGAGGAGGCGTTCCGCATCGCGGATCTCGAAAACCGAGCCCGCGAAGACCTCAGCGACGTCGAGCGCGCGCGAGACTATCTGAAGGCCTTGGATCGCTATTATGGCGGTAGCCAGAAGGACATGGCCGAACGGCTAGAGAAGTCTACCGCTTGGCTTAGCCGCTACCTCGATCTGGCGCGCCTGCCGGCGCAGCTCGTGGCGGCGTTCTCCGATTCCCATGACCTGAAGATCAAGCACGTCACCCAACTCAAGCCGCTTCTGAAGCCCGATGAGCGTGCCGCGCGGGTGCTTGCGGAAGCCGCCGTCATCGCGAGCGGGGGAGGAGAGGCGGGCCCGCTGAAGCCCCAGGATGTCATCCGGCGATTGGCCGCGGCGGCGGACCCGCCCCGGGCCTCGCGATCCCCCAAGAAGTCAGGATCGGACGACGACTTGGTGACGACCTCGGGGGGCGCTCCGGTCCTGCGGATCGTGGGGAAAAAGCGCAAGGAAGTGACCCTGACGCTCCTCCTCGCGGGCGGTGCGTCGCGCCATGAGGCCGAAACCGCGCTCCACGCCATTCTCGATGACCACTGGCCTGCGGCCAGCGCGGGATAGGCGCCGCGCGATGCACTGGGCGGAAGCGATAGTTAAACTATCGCTTTCTCCGATTCTGGTGCGTGGCGGGGCTCGCGCAGCCCACCAGCCTAGCACTCAGAGAACGCCGTTATCTTTGGTATTTCGACCCCACGCGCTGCTGGCCGGAGCGGCCTCAGGGCTGGTTCGCGGGGCCTGAGGCGCTTTCATCGGGCGCTTTGAGCAGAGTGATCGCAGAGCAGTCCAAACCTTCCGCGAACTGCAACAGCGCCGCGGCGCTAAAGCGCCGTTGGCCGCGCTCGTAGGCGAGGACCTCCGGTTCGGACAGACGCATTCGCGCCGCCAGCTCTTCCAGAGTCAGTCCAAGCTGCGTGCGTCTCGTCTCCACCTGCTTGCCGATCAACCGATCGGTGCTCGCCGGCTGCTGCATCTCGACCTCCAAATATTACCTTAACCTGATCTGCGGCTATTCGCGTAGTCGCCATGACGGCCGTCTTGATGGATAGAGCGCGCGTCTGGTTTCGCGCGGCCCAAGCCGCGCGGCAAGGACGCGGCAATCGAGCCGCCGGAGGGCCGTTCCATCGGCCCTCCGGCCTCCGGCCGGGCGGGCCGTCCGGGTCCAACCAAGCGAGGGTCTCGGGCCCGGTCGCAGTCTCTCGCCCAATGGGCGAAAATAGCCTAAAAGGGTCTTGTCGGTCGTTCTCGGGGGCGAGGGGCCGGCTGGTAAAGATCGTCGAGACGCCCATGCCGTTCGCCCCTTCCGCCCCTTCCGCCCCTTCCGCCCCTTCCGCTGCTTCGCCGCAACCCATTTCCCGTTTCCTTCTGCTCGCGTTCGGTCTGCTCGCCCTGTTGGCCTTGGCGAGCGCGTCGGGGCCTTGGCTCCTGTGGAACCGCACGGAAAGCGAGCCTGTCGGGCTCTATGGGCGCACGCTACAGCCGCCGGCGATCGGCCGCCTGATCGCCTTTCCGGCGCCGGCCGCGGCCTTCCCCTACGCCGACGGCCGGATGGCCTATTTGCGGCGTGTGCCGATCTTGAAGCAGATCGCTGCGGTCGAAGGCGACCTGGTGTGCGCGCGGGATGGCGTGCTGGCCATCAACGGCCGGCCGGTCGCCCCCGTCTACACGCGCGATCCGCGCGGCCGCGCCTTGCCGCAATGGAACGGGTGCCGGCGCCTGCGGGCGGCGGAATATTTCGTCTACTCCGACCGCATCCCCAACAGCTTCGACAGCCGCTACTACGGACCTATCCCAGGCGAGCGGGTGCTTGGGGTCTATCAACCCCTCGCGGCCGCCCAGACGGCCTCTGGAGCCCGCTGATGGATCCCGCCGCCCTCGCGGGCCTCTGCGCCCTGTTGGCCCGTGGCGCGACGGCCCAGCCCTTGCCCGCGGGCGTCACCTGCCCACCCCTCGCGGCGCTCAGCGCGCCTCGGTCTGCAACGGTCGATCCGGCGCGCGGCGGGCCGCCGCTCGCGGCCGCCTTGGCGTCTGGGACAGCCCGCGAGGCCATCGCCCGCGTCGCCTATGCCGAGGCCGGCAACCAGGGCGACTCGGGGCTGGCTGGCGTCGTGTACACGATCCTCAACCGGCTGCAGGACGGGCGCTGGGGCGCGACGGTCGAGGCCGTGGTCAACGCGCGCGGACAGTTCGAGCCGGTGATGCGCGCGGGCGGGTCCTGGCGCAATCTGCGGCCCGTGTCCGACGCCGAGCGGGCGCGGATCGACACCATCCTCAACCTCGCCCTGGAGGGCCGGCTTCCCGACCTCACCAACGGCGCGCGGTTCTTCCAGAACGCGTCCGTGGTGGCCGCGCGCGAAGCCGCCGGCACCGTGTCGCCGGGCCTCACGGACTTCGGGGGCGCGGCCCGCTCGGCGCGCATCGGCGACCACAGTTTCTATGTCGAGGCCCGCCGGGGCGGGGGAGGGGGCGGCGGCGCGTCTCAGGCCAGCTTGGCGCCGTCCTCCAGTCCGCCGCCGATGACCATCTTCGTCGGCGAGAACCGGGCCAGCGACCGTTCTGAACTGGTGTCGGACGCGCGATCCGACCCGTTCGCCGGGCCCGTCGTGCTCCGCGCCGAGCCCGCGCCCGACGCCGCCGCCAAGAGCGCGCCGGCGGCCGACCCGCTGCGAGGGATGTTCGTCCTGCCGGACGGTCGCGAGAGCGATCGCGGGCGTTAGGACGGATCGCTGTGGGCTTCTCCAATCGCGGCCTCCGCGGCGTCATTCTCGTCCCACTCGGCGGCCTCGTCCTCGGTCTCCGCCAGCGCCGATTGCGCCATGGCGTCGAAGTCGGGAAGCTGTTCGCCTGCGGCGGCCAAGGCGGTCTCGGCATCCTCTTCGAGGTCGCCGCCCGGGCGCAGGGCGAGGGGCGGATTGCCGAGCAATTCGCGGACGGTCAGGCGGTCCCGCACGCGGTCCACGCGGCGGTCCAGGATGTCGACCAGGCGCTCCATCAGGTCATCTCGATCCGCGACGGGGAGGTCGGCCAGCTCGGCCAACAACGCCCCGCCGATGATGATCTTTCCGCGGGTTTCCCGCTTGCGTTGGTTGATCGCCCAGAGCGCCTCCAACCGCTCCACCCGGGCCTTCAGCACGGCGAAGCGTTGGGCGTCGTCCTCGATCTCGTCGAGCGGTTTGACGTGCCGACGGTTGTGGACGCCGACGTGGCCCTGGTCGCGAAGGACGGCCTCCAGTTCGCCGAGCCTTTGGGTGAGCGCCTCTTCTTCGGAGACGCGGCGACCCAGGCGACGGTCGGCTTCCCGGGCGGCCCAGAGCTCCTTGCGGCGCGTCTTCTGGGCCTCGGACCGGGGGCGGTATTTCGAGGGCCGGGCGTTGCGGCGTCGTTTGTCGATCTTCGCCATAACCGCTCCTCTGGTGGAAAAAAGGACCGTGGTGGGCTGCCTCTATCAAATTGGGCCTGGATGGTCGATAGTGGTCGGCAGAGCAGTTTGTGGACAATGGCGCATTTACCCCTCGGTTGGGCTACGCCCACCGAAGGATGCGGTCAGGCTCCGCCCGACACCCTCAAACCCCGTTCCCGGCCGGCGACGGCCTGGGGTTTGAGCCAAGGGCCAGGGCCCTTAGCGATCCGCCGGCGCAGGCCGGCCAGGAGAGGGTAGTCAGTGGCGTCGTACCTGTGCCGCGTTCAGACCATCCAACGGGCCGCCGGGCGTTCGGCCGTGGCGGCCGCCGCCTACCGGTCGGGCGTCGCGCTGGTCGACGAGCGCCTGGCGATGGAGTTCGACTTCGCCAACAAGGACGGCATCGAGCACGCCGAGATCCGCGCGCCGGAGGGGACGCCGACGGCCCTACGAGACCGCGAGCAGCTGTGGAATGCGGCTGAGGCGGCGGAGCTGCGGAAGGACGGCGTGCCCGCCCGGGAGCTGCTGGTGGCGCTGCCGCATGAACTCGATTTCGAGCAACGTCGCGAGCTGGTGCGGGCGTTCGTCGATGAGCACCTGGTGGCCAAGGGCATGATCGCCGACGTGGCGATGCACAAG
>CAMFHW010000003.1 GCA_945952175.1 uncultured Phenylobacterium sp.
CAGGATCATCGTGCTGGAGCCGCGGCGCCTCGCGGCGCGCGCGGCGGCCGAGCGGATGGCCCAGACCCTGGGCGAGCGGGTGGGCGAGACCGTCGGTTACCGGGTGCGGATGCAGTCGCGGATCTCGGCGCGGACACGTATCGAGGTGGTCACCGAGGGCGTGTTCAGCCGGATGATCCTGGCCGATCCGAGCCTCGACGGCGTCGCCTGCGTGATCTTCGACGAATTCCACGAGCGCAGCCTGGACGCGGACCTCGGCCTGGCCTTGGCCCGCGACGCCCAGGGCCTGCTGCGCGACGACCTGCGCCTGCTGGTGATGTCGGCCACCCTGGACGGCGCGGCGGTCGCCCGTTTGCTCGACGGCGCTCCGGTGGTCGAAAGCCTGGGCCGCGCCTTCGCGGTCGACACCCGCTATCTCGGCCGCGACGAGCGCCTGGGCCTCGAGGACCGCGTGGTGCGCGCCGTCGAACGCGGCCTGGCGGAGGAGGGCGGCAGCCTGCTGGTCTTCCTGCCGGGCCAGGGCGAGATCCGCCGCGTCGCGGATCGCCTCGCAGAGCGCGGGCGCCGCCCCGACGTGGTCGTCGCCCCGCTCTATGGCGCTCTTGATCCGGCCGACCAGGACCGCGCGATCAGTCCCGCGCCTGAAGGAATGCGCAAGGTGGTGCTGGCCACCTCGATCGCCGAGACCAGCCTGACCATCCAGGGCGTCCGCGTCGTGGTCGACTGCGGATTGGCGCGGGTCCCGCGGTTTGATCCCGCCAGCGGTCTGACCCGTCTCGCCACCGTCCGCGTGAGCCGCGCGGCGGCCGACCAGCGCCGGGGGCGCGCGGGCCGTACCGAACCGGGCGTCTGCTATCGCCTCTGGGACGAGGCGGAGACCCGCGCCCTGCCAGCCTATGCGGATCCGGAGATCCTCGACGCCGAGTTGTCGGGCCTGGCGCTCGATCTCGCGCGCTGGGGCGCGAAGGACGCCTCGAGCCTGGCCTTCCTCGACCCGCCGCCGGCCGCCGCCTTCAACGAGGCGCGCACCCTGCTGCGCCGCCTGGGCGCGCTGACGCCGGACGGCGTGCTCACCGCGCATGGCGAGGCCCTGGCCGAGTTCCCGCTGGCGCCGAGATTGGCGCACATGGTCCTGAAGGCGGCCGAGACGGGCCAGGCGGATCGCGCCGCGCGGATCGCAGCCTTGGTCACCGAGCGCGGTCTCGGCGGGCGCGACGCCGACCTGCGCCACCGCCTGGAGGGGCTGGAGCGCGACCGCGGCCCGCGAGCCCGCGATGCGCGCGCGCTGGCCGACCGCTGGGCGGACCTGGCGGGCAAGCCGGGCTCCGGAGAGCCCCTCGAGGATGGCCTCCTGCTGGCCTTCGCCTATCCGGAGCGCATCGCCCGAGCCCGCGGGCCTTCCGGCGAATACCAGCTCGCAGGCGGCCGTGGTGCGTTCCTGGAGCCCACCGACGCCCTGGCGCGGGAGACCTGGCTGGCCGTCGCGGAGCTCGGGGGCGGGGACCGGCGGGACCGCGTCCTGTTGGCCGCGCCGCTGGACGAGGCCGACCTCGCCACCACCTTCGCCGACCAGATCGAGACCGAGGAGCGACTGGAAGAGAGCGGCGGCGGACGTCTGCGCGCCAAGCGTATCACCCGGCTCGGCCGGCTCGTGCTGCGGGAGGAGATCGACGAAAACCCCGATCCGGCGCTGATCGCCCAGGCGCTGGCCGACCGGGCGCGATCGGAGGGGCTGGCGCGGCTGCCCTGGTCGGAGGCCACGACCCATCTTCGCGAACGGGTCGCCTTCCTGCGCGGCCTTGGAGAGGCCGACTGGCCGGATCTTTCCGACGCCGCCCTGATCGAGCGCCTGGAGGACTGGCTCAACCCTCTCTTGCCGGGCCTGCGATCGCTCTCCGCGCTCAAGGCTGACGTGCTGGACGGCGCGATCCGGGCTCTGATCCCCTGGGACCGGCATCGCGCCCTGGACGCCGCCTTGCCCGCCCGCTGGACCGCGCCCACCGGCAACAGCTTCGCGATCGACTATGCCGCCGAGGCGGGACCGCGCGTGGACGTCCGCGTGCAGGAGGTCTTCGGCCTGGCAGAGCATCCGACCATCGCCAACGGAAAGGTGCCCTTGACGCTGTCCCTGCTGTCGCCGGCCCACCGGCCGATCCAGACCACCAAGGACCTGCCGGGGTTCTGGAAGGGCTCGTGGAAGGACGTGCGGTCCGACATGCGCGGCCGCTATCCCAAGCACGTCTGGCCGGAGGACCCGGCCAGCGCGGCGCCGACGGCGCGGGCCAAGCCGCGGGGAACCTAGGCCGTCGCCGCGTAGATCATGACGCCTGTCGCCACCGACAGGTTCAGGCTGTCGGCGCGGCCACGCATCGGGATCTTGACGTTGACGTCGCAGAGGGCGGCGAGGTCTGGCGTCAGGCCCTGCTGCTCGTTGCCCATCAGGATCAGGGCCGGCTTGGCGTAGTCGGCCTTCGAATGCTCGACCGTGGCGGTCAGAAGCGTGCCGACCACCGAGCCTGGCCAGCCCGAGCGCCAGCCGGCGAATTCGGCCTCGCTGGCCTTGACGATCGGCACGGCGAAGATCGAGCCCATGGTCGCCCGAACCGCTTCGACCGAATAGGGATCGCAGCAGTCGCCGACCAGGATCACCGCCCCGCAGCCGGCGGCGTCGGCGGTGCGGATGATGGCGCCAAGATTGCCGGGATCGCGCACCCGGTGCAGGGCGACGAAGACCGGCGCCTTGCGGAAGTCCAGCGAGGCCAGGGGCGTGAAGGCCTGGGCGAAGACGCCGACCACGGCCTGCGGATTGTCGCGCCGCGAGACCTTGGCGAGGATGTCCTGGGTGACCTCGATCACCTCGCCCTTCGCCTTTTCCGTCGCGGCGACGGCCTGGCGCAGCAGCGGGTGACCTTCGGCCTCCTTGCCGTACATCAGGATGCGGGGCGCGTGGCCCGTCTCCACCGCCTCGGTGACGATCTTGAGGCCCTCGGCGACGAACAGGCCGCTCTCGTCGCGCTCCTTGCGCAGGTGCAGGGCGCGGACGGCCTTGACCGTCGGATTGGTCAGCGAGGTGACGGCGCGGCCGCTCACGAGGCCCACCGCGCGAAGAAGCTCATGCCGATCTCGCGGGTCTTGTCCTCCTGGACGAGGGCCAGTTCGCCCCATTCGATCTCGCCGCCGCGGGCCGACAGCTTTTCGGACAGGAGCCCGGCCAGGGCGGCGCCGGAAATCCGCTCCGCATAGGCGTTGAGCAGCAGGAAGGAGGCGTTTTCGGAGAGCAGTTCGGCGCAGAGGCCGGCGAGTTCCGGCAGGTTCTCGAACAGTTTCCAGACTTCGCCGTCCGGTCCGCGCCCGTATTTCGGCGGATCGAGGATGATTCCTTCGTAGCGAGAGCCGCGACGGACCTCGCGTTGCACATAGCGGCGGGCGTCCTCGCAGATCCAGCGGACCGGCCGGTCCTCCAGCTTGGACAGGGCCGCGTTCTCCCGCGCCCAGCCAATGGCCTTCTTGGAAGCGTCGACGTGGGTCACCGCCGCGCCGGCGGCCGCGCAGACCAGGCTGGCCACACCGGTATAGCCGAACAGGTTCAGGACCTTGGGCTGGTTTCCTGCCTTGCGGATGCGCTGGTCGAGCCAGGCCCAGTTGGCCGCCTGCTCGGGGAAGAAGGCCAGGTGGCGGAAGGCGGTGAAGCGGCCGTTGTACTTCACCTCGCCCCAGCCCATCGGCCAGGTCTCGCGCGGCTTGCCCCGGTAGCGCCAGCGGCCGGCGTCCTCCTCGTCGGTCGGGTCGAATACCGCGTCGGCCCTGGCCCAGACGGAGGGATCGAGCTTGGGCGACCACAGGCACTGGGGTTCGGGCCGCACGACCGAATAGGGGCCGTAGCGTTCCAGCTTCTTGCCGTCGCCGCTGTCCAGCAGGGCGTAGTCCGCCCAGCCGGTGGTGCGCATGACGCTCGGCTTGTCGGACACGGCGGGAAGGAGCTTGGTCATCGCCTCGCCTTAGCCGGTTCGGCGCCGCGGCGACAAGCACGCTTCAGGCGTGGACCCGCACGGGAATGCCGTCATAGCCCTTGATGAAGCTCGACTTCAGGCGGCTCGGCGGCCCGACCACCTCCAGGCGGCTGAAGCGCTTGAGGATCTCCTCCCAGACGACCTTCAGCTGCATCTCGGCCAGGCGGTTGCCCAGGCAGCGATGGATGCCGAAGCCGAAGGCGACATGCTGGCGGGGCCGCTCGCGGTCGATCACGAAGCGGAACGGGTCGGCGATCACCGCCTCGTCGCGATTGCCCGCGACGTACCACATGACCACCTTGTCGCCCTTCTTGATCGGCTTGCCGCCGAGCTCGACGTCTCGGGTGGCCGTGCGGCGCATGTGGGCGACCGGGCTCTGCCAGCGGATGATCTCGGGCACGGCGGAGTCCAGCAGGGCGGGGTCGGCGCGCAGGCGGTCATAGGCCTCGGGGAAATCCTGGAAGGCCATCAGGGCGCCGGACATCGAGTGCCGCGTCGTGTCGCTGCCGGCCACGGTCAGCAGCACGACATTGCCCATATAGCCATAGGGTTGGCCTTCCTTGCGGGTCACCGCGTCGCCGGCCAGCATGGAAAGCAGGTTCGGCTGTTCCCCGGCGTCCTTGCGGTCTTCCCACAGGCCCACAAACCGCTCGAAATAGGGTATGATCGCCGCCTGGCGGTCGGCCTCGGTCTTGAAGATCGAGTCAGGCCCGGGCGGGGTCAGAATGACGTCCGAGGCCTGGGGCAAGAGCCGGCGTTCCTCGAACGGGAAGTCGAACAGGGTGGCCAGCATCTGGCTGGTCAGCTCGATCGAGACCTTGTCGACGAAATCGAACGTCTCGCCGACCGGCAGCTCGTCGAGGATCTTGGCCGCGCGCTCGCGGATCAGCGGCTCTAGATTGGCCATGTTGCCCGAGCTGAACATCGGGGCGACGACGCGACGCTGGGCGTCATGGTCCGGCGGGTCGATGGCGATGAAGCTGGAGGTGGCGTGCGGCTCGAAGCCGTCGCTCACCATGATCCCGCCCAGCTCGGATTCCGACGAGAACGCCTCGTGGTTGGAATCGACGGCGACGATGTCGTTGTAGCGGGTCACCGACCAGTAGGGGCCGAACTCGCTGTCCTTGCGGTAATGGATCGGGTCCTCAGCGCGCAGGCGCTCGAACCAGGGCCAATGGGTGTCGCTGACGAAGAGGTGCGGGTCGGCGACGTGGAACCGGTCCAACGGGGTCGAGTAGGCCCGGGCGCGGGCGTCGCGCGCGAGTTGGCTGGCGTCGTCGGCCATGGTGTTCCCTCCCGGAGGAACCTGTTTGGGTTGAGCTTGCGCGCGCCCCTCGCCCCCGACAAGACTGACGGCCAAAAGAAGGGGAGGGCGTGATGGCGGAGTTCAACGGCCTGGGACTGCACCTGGGCAACATCTCGCGGCTGTCGCGCGCCAGGACCCGTTCGATCAGTCCGGAGAACTTCACCGGCGAGAAGGGTCGGGGCGGCATGTCGACCGATGGGCCCGCCGCCAACGCCGCGCGCGATCTCGGCCAGGGCTGGAAGGTCTCGCCCTACATCATCCTGCAGCCGGGGGAGACCTGCGACCTAGCCAATATCGAGGGCCAGGGGGCGATCCAGCAGATCTGGATGACGCTGGCCGGCGGCAAGTGGCGCCACGCCATCCTGCGCGCCTATTGGGACGACCAGGAGCAGCCCTCGATCGAGTGTCCGACTGGCGACTTCTTCGCCAATGGCTGGGAGAGCTTCGCCCAGGTCACCTCGCTGCCGGTCTGCGTGAACCCTGGCCGGGCCTTCAATTGCTATTGGGAGATGCCGTTCCGCAAGCGCGCGCGCTTCACCATGACCAACCTCTCGGCCGAGCGGCTCGTGGTCTACTACCAGATCAACTACACCCTGACCGAGGTCCCGGAGGACGTGGCCTATTTCCACGCCCAGTTCCGGCGCACCAATCCGCTGCCCTACAAGGAGGTCTACACGATCCTCGACGGTGTGCGGGGGCGGGGCCAGTATGTCGGCACCTACATGGCCTGGGGCGTGAACAACACCGGCTGGTGGGGCGAGGGCGAGATCAAGTTCTTCCTCGATGGCGACGGGGAATTCCCGACCATCTGCGGCACCGGGACCGAGGACTATTTCTGCGGCGCCTACGACTTCGACATCGGGGTCGTGGAGCGGGCCCGCGGCCACGCCTATACCGAGTTCACCACCCCTTATGCCGGCCTGCCCCAGGTGATCCGGCCCGACGGCATCTACGCCTCGCAACAGCGGTTCGGCATGTATCGCTGGCATATCCCGGACCCGGTGCGGTTCGAGGACGACCTGCGGGTCACCATCCAGGCCCTGGGCTGGCGGACCGACAAGGACCGACGCTATCTGCCGCTGCAGGACGACATCGCCTCGGTCGCTTACTGGTACCAGACCCTGCCGACAGCGCCGTTCCCGACGCTGCCGGACAAGGACTATCTGGAGGTCATCTGAGCTATTCGGCCGCGAGGGTCGGGGCGACCGCCTTGCCACCGGCGAACGGGGGCGTCATCGCTTGGTGCTGCGCTTGCCAGGTCCCCTCGTAGCCCTTGACCAGGGACTTCGCCAGATCGCTGGCCTCGTCGGCTGTCCGGGGTCCGAAGGGCGGGTCCGGATAATATTCGATGCCGAACTGGATCACCTCGGCCATCGGCTCGCCAACCAGCAGCCGGGTGAGATAGAGTCCCGCGTCGCAGCTCGCCGAGACGCCGGCGCCAGTGATCAACTTGCCGTCCTGGTGATAGCGCGTGGGGAGGACCTTGCCGCCGAGGGCCGCCACCGCCTCGCGGCAGTTGTAGTTGGTCGTCACCTCCTTGCCCTCGACCAAGCCGGCATGGGCCAGCATCTCGACGCCGTTGCAGATGCCGATAGTCCAGGTGGAACTGGCGTGCGCCTCGCGCATGAAGTCGAGGATGTCCGGATCGCGCTGGGCGATCATGCCGCCGGGGCCGCCCGGCACATAGAGGATGTCGCAGCCGCGGCCCGCCGCTAGGTCCTTCCAGGCCGTCAGGCCCAGCATACGGGTGTCGGAGGCGATCACGCCCGGCGTCTTGGCGACGAACTCCACCTCCATGCCGGGGATACGGGACAGGCTTTCGTAGCCGCCGACGATGTCGAGCGCGGTGAAGCCGTCGAACAGCAGGATGGATAGGCGCATTGGGGAGGTCTCCGTCAGTTGAGGCCGTCACGCTAGCGGCCGCGTCTCCATGGTTCGCGAGGCGAAATCGCCTTTCTCATGGGGAATATCGCCAAGGTGTGCTAGGGGCCGTCCATGCGCATCGGCATCCTCGGCTACGACAACTGCCTGGGCGGCGAGATCTTCGGCTTCGCCGACCTGCTGCATTTCGCCAATGGCATCTCGCTGAACAGCCGGCCCGACGAGCCGCCGCCGTTCGAGGTGAAGCTGGTCGGCGCCCGACGCGGCGATGTGGTCTGCGCCACCGGCGCGCGGATGTCGGTCGCGCCGCCGGACGACGGTCTCGACCTTCTGGTGACGCCGGGGTTCGGCTTCAATGTCCGCGACCGACCCGAAGGGCGGTTCGCGAAGCTCGGGGCGGAGCTGGACCTGTTGCGCCGCCTGGAGGGGCGTGTCCCGATCGCCAGCGTCTGTGTCGGCAGCTTCGTTCTGGCCGAGGCCGGCCTGCTGGACGGGCGCGACTGCACCACGGCCTGGCTGTTCGCGCCCGACTTGGCCCAGCGCCATCCGCAGGCCCGGGTGCGGCCGGAGGCCATGATCGTCGAAGACCGCGGCGTCACCACAACCGGAGCGTTCTCGGCCACCCACGACCTCGCGCTCAAGATCGTGCGCGAGCGAACCGGGGAGGGCCTGGCCCGCGCACTCAGCCGCCTGGCCCTGCTGGATGGCGGCCGGGCCAGCCAGGCGCCCTATGTCGACGCGCGCCTGCGTCAGGACCTGATCTCGCCCTTCGCCCAGCGGGTCCGCGCCGCCCTGGAGCCGCATCTCGCCGAGCCGTACGATCTTTCGGCCTTGGCGGAACGCCTGAATGTCTCGACCCGCACCCTGTTGCGTCGCTTCAAGGCGGAGGCGGGACGCACCCCGCTGGAGGAACTCCAGGGCCTGCGCGTGTCCCAGGCCAAGCAACTCCTGGAGACCACGGGCCTCAGTCTCGGCGAGGTCGCCGCCGCCGTGGGCTATCAGGACCTGTCGACGTTCGGACGGCTGTTCTCGCGGCTCGCGGCCATGTCGCCGGCCGCCTATCGCAGGCGCTTCCGCGCCGCCGCTTAGTCCATCCGCTCATCCCGGCGAATGCCGGGACCCAGATCCAAAGGCTGGGAGCTCGCAAGATGGAGCCAATCGGAACTTCTGATGTCCCTCGTCGCCATACGATCTGGATCCCGGCACTCGCCGGGAGGAGCGGTGTTAAGGGCGGGCGCTAGCTCGCCAGGGCGGTCTCGACCGCCGAGCGCAATTGCTGGCCGTAGATCGGCTTGATCAGGATGCCGGACGGATGGTCGAGCGCGATCCGCTCCATGGTGGCTGGCTCCCGTGAGCCGGTGATGAACACCACCTTCGAACCGACGGTGCTGTGGATCGCGAGCGCGGCGTCCACCCCGTCTTCCGGGCCCCGAAGTCGCACGTCCATCAGCACCAGGTCGGGCCGGAACGAATTGGCCATGTCGATCGCCTCGGCGGCGGTGGCGGCCGTGCCGCAGACCTCGTAGCCCAGCTCCTCGACCTGCAGGCTGAGGCTGTTGGCGATGATGAACTCGTCGTCGACGATCAGAACTGTGGGGCGACGGCGGGTCATGCGGGCTCCGGTTGCGGCATGACAATTTTGGTTGTGCGTCCCCCGCGGGTGTCAATGGAGAGTTGACCGGAAATCTGTCGCACCAGGCCTTCGACGATCGACGTGCCGACCCCGGACTTGAGCTCGCTCCCCCCGCCGCCGGGTCCGTCGTCGGAGACCGTCAGGGTCACCGAACGGCCCGCGTCCATGGCGAGGCCGACCCGGATCGCGCCCGCGCCGTCCGGGAAGGCGTGCTTGAGGCTGTTGGTCACCAACTCGGTCACCAGCAGGCCCACCGGCACGGCGAAGTCCAGGTTGACCTCCAGGGGCGTGGCCTCGACTTCGATCCGCACCTCGTGATCGCCGGCGCCCGCGACGATGTTGCGCGCCAGCTCGTCCAGGAACGGCGCGATGTCGAAGGTCTCCAGGTTCTTGGAGGTCATGAGCTGCGCGTGGACGAGGCCGAGCGCGTAGATCCGGCTGCGCAGGCCCCCCAGCGCGCTGAGCGCCGCCGGGTCCTTGAGATTGCGGGCGTTGAGCAGCAGCAGGCCGTCGACGATCTGCAGGTTGTTCTTCACCCGATGGTACACCTCGCGCAGCAGGAGGTCGCGCTGGGTGAGCGCGGCGCGCAGCTCCGCCTCGACCTTCGCCCGTTCGGTGGTGTCCAGATAGATGCTGACCGCGCGTCGGGGCCTCCTGCCGTCGGGGCCGCGCTCTACCACGGCGCGCCAATGGGTGACGGTGTTCCAGGATCCGTCGGCCTGGCGCAGGCGGTACTCCATCTGGGCGGTGTCGACCTCGCCCGTGTTGACCGCCTCGATCGCCGCGTCGCGGGCGGCGAGATCGTCGGGGTGGATATGGTCGCGCCAGTTCGCGCTCACCTCGCCGCCGAGCTTGACCCAGGTGTCGACGGGCGCATCCGCCCCGGTCATCTCCGCCGTCCGCGCGTCGACCCGGCCGCAGTCGGCCTCGAAGTCGACCTCAGCCAGGCCGAGCTTGGCCGCGCCGATGGCCAGCCGCAGCCGCGTCTCGCTCTCCCGCAGCGCCGTCTCCGCCGCCGTGCGTTCCGCCAGCGCCTCCGTCAGCCGGGTATTGGCGGCGGTGAGGTCGGCCGTGCGCTCGGCCACGCGCCGTTCCAGCTCGGCGTTCATGCCCCGCAGCTCGAGTTCGCTGTCGCGCAGAAGGGCTGCGGTGCGGGCCTGCTCGACCACGGTGTCGGACAGCTTGGCGTTCAGCTCGCGCAGCGATGACGGGCTCGGCAGGGCCACCAGCCGCGGCACCAGCGGCCAGAGGATGGAGGCGGTCGCGATGGACAGGACCGCCGTGGCCAGCTTGATCAGGCCCTCGACGCCGTAGGCGGGGACCCACAGGGTGTAGATCGCCATCACGTGCGTCATGCCGCAAGCCAGGATGAAGCCGCCGAACAGGTAGGCGATCCAGTGATAGGCGAGGTCGCGTCGTTGCAGCACGAAGCGCACCAGGGCGAGCGGGATCGAGAAATAGGCCAGGGCCACGACCGCGTCGGAGGCGGCGTGCAGCCAGAGCAGGCCCGGGGCCCAGGTCAGGCAAAAGCCGTGTGGCGTCAGCCCGGCAGGGTCCAACAGCCAGTCGCCAATCGTCACGGGCGCCCCCAATATCATTTGTGCAGACGCAGATCTCTCAACGAATCCCACGCGCTGGCGAATCTCGTTCCGGTTGTAACACGTGGACGAATCGCCGAAAGGCCGAAGCCTCGATCGAAGCTTAGCAGGGCTCCGCACCGCGTTGTCGCAGCCAGGTTGAACCGGATGGCCTAAGCCACGGAAATGTCTCAATCTGCCGCAGCGGACTTGCCTACATCGCGATTTTGGTTTCCGCTCAGACTCTTAGGGAAGACGGAAGGAATCTCGTGACAACGGTGACGGCCCCACGGCGGTCGGCCAGAAAGCCAAAAGGCGACGGCCACCTGCGACGCGCGGAAATCCTCGAGGCGGCGGAACGCATCTTCGTGGCGGAGGGCTATGAAGGGGCGACGATCCGGAAGATCGCCGACGAGGTGGGGGTGTCGTCCACGGCCCTCTACATGCACTTCCCCGACAAGGGCTGCATCCTGCTCGAGATCTCCGAGCGCACGATCACCCACCTTCTGGAGCGCAACGCCGAGATCGCCGGCAAGCCGATGGATCCGGCCAGCCGCGTGCGGCTGATGCTCGACAGCTACATGCGCTGGGGCCTGGAGCATCCGAACGCCTACCTGCTGGTGTTCGGCACGGTCTCGCCGGGCTCGGAGGTGCTGGGCGACAGCCTCTCGGAAATCTCCGCCCGCTGCTACGAGGTCTTCTCCGGCGTGGTGCGCGGGGTGGGGGCGGGGGGCCGCGTGCGGACGGGCGACGCCGATTGGGCGGCGCAGGTGCTTTGGGCGTCCTGCCACGGCGTGGTCGCGCTTCTGATCACAAGGCCCAGCTTCGAATGGGCGCCGCGCGAGGAGTTGCTGCGCGTCACGCTCGAGGGCGTGATGCACGGCCTCGTGACCGAATAGACCTCAGGGATTGGCGGCGGGCGGCGTGTTCGACGCCACCGGAATGGCGCCGGCCAGCGGGTCGGCGCTGGGCGTGTAGCCGTAGCCGCCGCGCTTCAGGTCCGCCGACAGGGTGATCGGGGCCGCCCCGCCGTTCAGGCGGGCGCGATAGACCGCCATGCCCTCCATCACCCGCATGACGTAGTTGCGGGTCTCGGAGAACGGAATGCACTCGATGAAGTCGATCGGGTCGGTGCTGGCGCCGCGCGGGTCGCCGCAGAAGCTGGTCCAGCTCGACGGGCGGCCAGGGCCGGCGTTGTAGCCCGCGATAGCCATGACATAGGAGCCGGAGAAGGTGTTGACCATGCTGCCCAGATAGGTCGAGCCCAGGCGCATGTTGTAGTCGGGATCGTCGAGCTGGCCGGCCGAATAGCTGACCCCGGTCTTGCGGGCGATGATCGCGGCGGTAGCCGGCATCAGCTGCATCATGCCGCGCGCGCCGGCGCCCGAGCGGACCAGAGGATCGAAACCGCTCTCCTGACGGGTGATGCCCAGGACCAGGGCCGCTTCGGGGGCCTCGATGGCCTGGGGCGGCATGCGCACCGGATAGCCGCGCTGGGGCAGGATGAAGCCGCGCTGGGCGGCGGCCCGGACCACCTTCATCGAGGTGTCCTGCTCGCCATAGCCGCGGACCAGGTCGACCAGGAGCGCCTCTTCCTCGGCCGAGGGCAGGGTGTCGTCCAAGGACAGGGCGAAGACCCGGAAGAGGTCGCGATAGCCGCTTTCCATCAGGATGCGCGCGGCGCGGACCGCCTCGCGGCCCTCGAAACGGATGCGGTCGGCCTGGGTGATCTTCGGGTCGCTGCCGAGGCTGAGGGTAGTCTGCCCCATCCGTTCGGCGGCCAGGATGCCGTAGAAGGTCGTGTTGTAGACGGCGGCGCCCCGATAGAACGGCTCGGCCGCGTCCGGGCCCGCCAGGGCCTCCACCGCGCGGCCCCGCCAGTAGAGCGCCCGGCCGCGGGTGATCGGCGAGGAGCCGATCCGGTCCAGGGCCTTGAAGTGGGTCTCGGCGAGCGAGGGGTTCTTCAGGCGGGTCAGCGCGATCCAGCCGGCATAGAACTCGGCCTCCGCCGCCGCCGCCCCGGCCTTCAACCCCGTATTGGCCGCCGCCGCATAGGCGCCCTGGGCGTCGCCGGCCTTCAGCGAGGCCAGGGTGAGGCGATAGCGCTCCTCCCAGATCCGGTTGCCCGAGTCGGGATAGCTGAGGTCGGTCGGGAAGCCCTTCAGGAACGAGACGGCGGTCGCGTCGTCGCCCTTGCGGCGGAAATAAGAGGCGCGCTCGAAGGCGAGGCCGGGACTCGAGGCGACGGAGGCCGGCAGGGCGCTAGCGAGGCCCGCGGCGTCTCCGGCGTTCTGGCGCAGCGCGATCCGCGCCTGGGCGAGCTGCTGCTGATCGGCCGGGAGCAGGGGAATCATGTCGCGGGCGGCGGGTCCCTGCGCGCCGAACAGCAGGACGTCGGCGCGGCGGACGTGGTCGTCCTGGCTCAGGACGTCGCCGAACCGCGTCAGCATGTTCCTCTGGGGTTCGGACTCGAACACCTTCTCGCGCCAGAAGCGGCGGATCAGGTCGGCGGCGGGTTTGGCCTGGCCAGTGGCGCGCCAGGCCGAGGCGAGCGCCATGGCGCCTTCGGCGGTGATCGGCTCGGCGCCGCCGAAGAAGGCGATGGTCTGCTGCGGTGACTGGCCCGAGCTCTCCAGCAGCTTCTCGGTGGCCGATTGCCGGCGTACGGCGCGCGGCCAGCCGGCAAGGTCGCGCCGCGCCTGGTCGAGCTCGAAGAAGCTGAGCTGCTCGCTGTTGGCGTCGACCAGGGCCCAGGTGGCGATCTTGCGGGCCACGGGGTCGCTGATCTGCGGGATCGCGCCGCGCGCGCCGGCCAGGTCGCCACGCCGGGCGGCCTCCAGCGCGGTCTTCAGGGACGAGGTGTCGGCGTCGGAAAGCCGCGCACGATAGGCGGTCGCCGGGGTCTGGGTCAGTTCGATGGGCTTGGGGAAGTTGTCGGGGCGGTCGCTCGCCGGCGCTTGCTGAGCCTCGGCCATGTTGCCCAGCATCAGGATCGCTGCGGTGGTCAGGAACGCCCGAGGGGCCTTCGACGCCAAGCCCTTATCTCCCAGATATCAAAAAACGCAGACTCAATCGGTTGCGGCGCGAGGCCACGCCGCCATATTGTCCGGCCAAATCTTGAGGCGGCAATAACAGGCCTCGTCTTCACGGCTTTTTGCAGACCATGTCCGATCCTTTGTTCAAGGGCGTCATGCCGGCCCTCGTGACGCCCTTCCGCGATGGCGCGGTCGATGAGGCGGCGTTCGTCGCCCTCGTCGAGCGCCAGATCGCCGGCGGCGTCCACGGCCTGGTGCCGGTCGGCACCACCGGCGAGACCGCCACCCTCAGCCACGACGAGCACCGTCGGGTGGTCGAGTTGTGCGTGAAGACCGCCAAGGGGCGCGTGCCCGTGGTCGCCGGCGCCGGCTCCAACTCGACCGCCGAGGCGATCGAGCTCGTCCACCACGCCAAGGCCATCGGCGCCGACGCCGCCCTGGTCGTGACGCCTTACTATAATCGTCCGAGCCAGGAGGGCCTCTACGCCCACTATGCGGCGATCAACGAGGCGGTGCAGCTGCCGGTGCTGGTCTACAACGTGCCGGCCCGCACCAGCGTCGACATCTCCGACGCCACCCTGGCGCGCCTGGCCAAGCTGCCGAACATCGTGGGCGTCAAGGACGCCACCGGCGACATGACCCGGGCCACCCTGCAGCGGATCACCTGCGGCGAGGACTGGGTGATGCTGTCGGGCGACGACCCGACGGCGCTGGGCTATCTGGCCCATGGCGGTCACGGCTGCATCTCGGTGACCTCGAACGTCGCGCCGGACCTCTGCGCCACCTTCTACAACGCCGCCCTCGGCGGCGACTGGAAGACCGCGCTCTACTGGCAGGACCGCCTGCTGCGCCTGCACAAGGGCCTGTTCGCCGACGCCTCGCCGTCGCCGACCAAGTTCGCCCTGGCCCATCTCGGCCTCTGCCGGGAAGACGCCCGCCTGCCGATCGTCCCCTGCTCGGAGGCGGCGCGCGAGGTGGTGCTGTCGGCCATGCGGGAGGCGGGCGTCCTCAACTGACGCCGCAGGTCCCATGGTCAAGCTGATCGCCGAGAACCGCCGCGCGCGGTACGACTATTTCCTCGAGGAGACCTTCGAGGCGGGGCTCGTGCTGACCGGCACCGAGGTCAAGTCGCTGCGCAACGGCCGCGCCAACATCGCCGAATCCTACGCCTCGGTGGAGGGACGCGACGTGATGCTGATCAACGCCGATATCCCGCCCTACGCCCAGGCCAACCGCTTCAATCACGAGCCGCGGCGGCATCGGAAGCTGCTGATGCACCGGAAGCAGCTCGACAAGCTGATCGGGGCGGTCCAGCGCGAGGGGCGCACCCTCATCCCGACCAAGCTCTATTGGAACGACAAGGGCCTGGCCAAGCTCGAACTGGCGCTGGCCAAGGGCAAGAAGACCCACGACAAGCGCGAAGCCGTCGCCGAGCGCGACTGGCAGAGGGACAAGGCGCGCCTGCTGCGCGACCGCGGGTGACCGCGGCCGTCGACATCGCCGCGATCGAACGCGCCACCGCCGAGGCGGTGTCGCCCCAGCGGGTGACCGAGGTGGACGGCTGGCTGGTGGCGCGAGATCCGGGAACCATCGGCCGTGCGCACAGCGCCGCGCCGCTACGGCACGACCTCGACGCTGGCGGCATTCCCCGGATCGAAGACCTGTACCGCGAGGCGGGTCTGTCGCCGGTCTTCCGCGTCGCCGATGTCGGAGGCCTCGCCGCCGTCCATGCCGTCTTGGCGGAGCGCGGCTATCGGCCGGAACAGCCGACCCTGGTCAAGACCGGCGGCATCTCCGCGATGATCGCCAAGGCGCGAGGCGCGCCCGCGCCGGTGGCCCCTTCGCCGGGCGCCTCGTGGGCGGAGGTCTTCACCGCCGAGGGCTTCGACCCGGTCGACGGCGCCAGTCGTGTCCAGGCTCTGACGCGCGCGCCCGACGCGCTCTATGCCGCGGTCGAGGAGGGCGGCGTGGCGCTCGGCGTCGGGATGATGGCCTTTGGCGAGGGCTGGGCGAGCGTGCACGGAATGCGCACCCGCGCCGACCGCAGGGGCGAAGGCTTCGCTGGCCGCGTGCTGGCCGGCCTGGCCGGCGCGGCCCAGGCCCGTGGCGTCGAGCCGGTGTTCCTGCAGGTGGAGGAGGGCAATCCCGCCCGCCGGCTCTATCGCGCGTTCGGCTTCACGCCGGCCTGGCGCTATTTCTACTGGCGGCGACGCGCCTAGCCGTCGATCAGCGCCCGCGCCCGCTGGAACACGGCTTCGAACATCTCGGCGGTCAGGCGGCCGGTGTTCGTGTTGAGGCGCGAGCAGTGATAGCTGTTCAGCACCACATAGGGGCCGGCCTGGAACTCGGTTCCGTGGCCTGGGATCCCGGCCGAAGCCTTCAGG
The DNA here is from genome assembly GCA_945952175.1 of uncultured Phenylobacterium sp. Classification (GTDB taxonomy): domain Bacteria; phylum Pseudomonadota; class Alphaproteobacteria; order Caulobacterales; family Caulobacteraceae; genus Phenylobacterium. The sequence goes on from CAMFHW010000003.1 coordinate 15,827, forward strand.
CCCAGCGCGCGCAGCAGGTTGCGCCGCGCGACGTCGCCCAGGGTCACGATCACCTTCAGGCGCGGCAAGGCGGCCAGGCGCGCGGTCAGGAACGGGCGGCACTGGGCCTCTTCGGAGGTTTCAGGCTTGTTGCCCGGCGGCGCGCAGCGCACCGCATTGGAGATCATGCAGTCGACGAGCTGCAGCCCGTCGTCGGGCCGCGCCTGGTAGTGGCCCTTGGCGAACCCGGTCTTGATCAGGGTCTCGTAGAGCATGATCCCGGCATGGTCGCCGGTGAACGGTCGCCCCGTCCGATTCGCACCTGTCCGGCCGGGCGCCAGGCCCAGCACCAGCAGGCCGGCGTTCTCGTCGCCGAACGACGGCGCGGGGCCGTTCCACCAGTCCGGATGGGCGGCGCGGTTTTCGGCGCGATAGGCGACCAGCCGCGGGCAGAGCGGGCAATCGCGGGGCGGTTCGGCGACGATGACGCCTAGAGGAGTGTTGGCTTGGTCCATTTCCTACGCCGAACCGGCGTCCACTTCGGCTGGAAATGGACTAGGCGTCGGCATCCGCCTCGCTCTCGCGGTCGACGCCGGTGCGGCCTTCCTGGATGAAGCGCGGCAGGCGCGAGGGCCGGCCGATGATGTCGGCGAGATCGGCGAGGTCGATGAAGCAGTCGGCTTGCCGGCGCAGGTCGTCAGAGGCCATCGGCGGCTGCGACTTCACGGTCGAAACCACGGTCACCCGCGCTCCCTTCCGCTGCACGGCCTCGACCAGGACGCGGAAGTCCCCGTCGCCCGAGAACAGCAGCAGGTGGTCGGCGTGCTCGGCCATTTCCAGCATGTCGACGGCGATCTCGACGTCCATGTCGCCCCGCCAGCGCTTGCGGCCCTGGGCGTCGGTGTATTCACGGGCCGGCTTGGTCACCAGGCGGAAGCCGTTGTAGTCGAGCCAGTCCACCAGGGGGCGGATCGGCGAATACTCCTGATCCTCGACCAGGGCGGTGTAGTAGTAGGCGCGCACCAGGATTCCGCGCTTGCGGAACTCTTCCAGGAGCTTGCGATAGTCGATGTCGAAGCCAAGGCCCTTGGCGGCCGAGTACAGGTTCGCGCCGTCGATGAAGAGGGCCAGCCTGTCGGTGGGATAGAATGTCATTGGAATCGGAAATCCATAAAAGGGGCGTTGGGCGCATGGACCCGGACGAAGCGGTCATCGTCGCCCTTGGCGGAAATCTCGCCGGCGACTTTGGTTCGTCCGAAGCTCTTCTCGAGGCCGCGCTCTCGCGGTTCGCCCAGGCGGGATTGCCTGTCGTGCGTCGGTCGTCCTGGTGGAGCTCTGCCGCCTGGCCGGACCCGACCGCCAACGAGTATCGCAACGGCGTCGTGCTTGTCGAGGCGGTGAAGTCCCCTCAGGAGACGATTCGAACATTGTTCGGCGTGGAAAGCGCGTTTGGCCGCACGCGTGGCGAAAAAAACGCCGCCCGCACCCTCGATCTCGACCTGATCGCACACGGCCGCACGGTGCTGGACACCCCGGACCTGGTCCTTCCGCATCCCCGGGCCCACGAGCGCCTGTTCGTCATGGGACCCCTGGCGCAGATCGCGCCGGACTGGCGCCATCCCGTCCTTGGACGGACGGCTTCGGAACTGGCGGGCGCGGCCACCGTGGGGCGCGACGCCCGCCCGATCTGACGCGGAGGGACTCGATCAAGCCTGCGCATTCGTGCAGGTTCATCCGTTCCGGTTGACGGGCCTCGATGGGGCCGCTAGCCGGACCGACCGTTCGTTGTGGGGCGCACTGCTTGGCCTATCGGCTCGTCATTTTCGATTTCGACGGCACCCTGGCCGACAGCGCCGACTGGTTCATCAGCATGACCAACGGCGCCGCGGACCGATTCCGCTTTCGCCGGATCACCGACGAGGAGGTCGCCATGCTGCGCGGCCGCTCCAGTCGCGAGGTGGTCGCCTATATGGGCGTGCCGGCCTGGAAGATGCCGATGATCGCCCGCTACGCCCACAAGCTGGTCGCCCAGCATGCGTCGAAGATTCCCCTGTTCCCGGGGGTGGGGGACCTCCTGAGAGGGCTGTCGGAGCAGGGGATCAAGACGGCGCTCGTCAGCTCCAATTCCGAAGCCAACGTCCGCGCGATCCTCGGGCCGGAACTTGCCGGCCTGGTCAACCTCTATGACTGCGGCGCGTCGGTCTTCGGCAAGACGCGCAAGTTCCGCGCTGTGATCCGCCGCGCCAAGGTGAGCAAGGCCGAGGTGATCTCGATCGGCGACGAAACCCGCGACATCGAGGCCGCCGCCAAGGCCGGGATCGCCTCCGGCGCCGTCACCTGGGGCTATGCGCGGCCCGAGATCCTGGCCGAGCACAAGCCGACCATCCTGTTCGGCGCCATGGGCGACATCCTGCCCGCCGTCGCGCGCTAGGCCGCCCTCTGCGGCCTCGCGCCGCGAAGCCGCAACCTTTGCGGCGTTGCACAATCGAGCCCGACCCTCTATTTTCCCCGGTTCTACCGCCGCTCCGAGGAATTCATGGCTCGCGTCACTGTCGAAGACTGCATCGAAAAAGTCCCCAACCGCTTCAGCCTCGTGCTGCTGGCGGCGCATCGCGCGCGCGCGATCTCGGCGGGCTCGCAGATCATGGTCGACCGTGACAACGACAAGAACCCGGTCGTGTCCCTGCGCGAGATCGCCGACGACGTGATCGACGCCGAGGACCTGCGGGAGAACCTGATCGGCACGCTGCAGCGTGTCGACGAGCGTTCGGAAGCCGAGGAAGAGGCCGAAACCCTCGCCCTGCTGGCCGATCCGACCCACATGCAGATGAGCGAGCTGGAACTGGTTCGCGCGCTTCAGAGCGACCGTGACGGCGGCCAGGAGGAGCGGTACTGAGCCCCGAAGGCGCAGAACCCCTCATCGCAACGGCGGCCGAAGCTCCGCCCGCCGAACCCCCAAGCACGTCCGGTCCCGACACCTCGGTGTCGGACGTCGGCGCGCCGATCGAAGCCCCGCCAGCCGCCGTGGCCGCCGCCAAGCGGCCGCGCATGCTCCGCCAGTACGAGCTGATCGACAAGGTCAGGTCCTACGACCCGACCGCCGACGAGGCGATCCTCAACCGGGCCTATGTCTACGCCATGCGCATGCATGGCTCGCAGAAGCGCGCCTCGGGCGACCCCTATTTCGCCCATCCGATCGAGGTGGCCGGCATCCTGACCGACTACCGGCTGGACACGGCGACCATCGTCACCGCCCTGCTGCACGACGTGATCGAGGACACCCCGGTCACGCCGGACGATATCCGCCACCTGTTCGGGCCCGAGATCACCGAGCTGGTCGAGGGCGTCACCAAGCTCACCAAGCTCGAATTGAACAACGAGCACACGCGCCAGGCCGAGAACCTGCGCAAGTTCATCCTGGCCATCTCCAAGGACGTGCGCGTCCTGATGGTCAAGCTGGCCGACCGCCTGCACAACATGCGCACGCTGCACTACATCAAGGCGGCGGCGAAGCGGGAGCGGATCGCCCGCGAGACCCTCGACATCTACGCGCCGCTGGCTCGCTCCATCGGCTGCCACCGGATCTGTTCGGAGCTGGAGGAGCTGGCCTTCGAGCACTTGAACCCGGTCGCCCGCGACGCCATCGGCCGTCGGCTCGAGGCGCTGCGGATCGAGCAGGGCGGGGCGGTGGCCGTGGTCTCCGGCGAGATCGCCGCCAAGCTGGAGAGCGCCGGCATCGCCGCCCGCGTCTTCGGCCGCGAGAAGAACCCCTATTCGATCTGGCGAAAGCTGCAAAGGAAGTCGATCGGCTTCTCCCAGCTCTCCGACATCTACGCCTTCCGGGTGATCGTCGACACGGAAGAGGACTGCTACCGCGCCCTCGGCGTCATCCACCGCGCCTGGCCCAGCGTGCCCGAGCGGTTCAAGGACTTCATTTCCACCCCCAAGCGCAACAACTACCGCTCGCTGCACACCACGGTGGTCGGGCCCAAGGGCATGCGCATCGAGATGCAGATCCGCACCGAGGCGATGGACCGGGTGGCGGAGGAGGGCGTGGCCGCCCACTGGCGCTACAAGGACACCTCCTACGGCTTCGACGCCGAGGCCCAGGCCGCCGCCGGGGGCCGCGACCCGCTGATCAACCTGCGCCATCTCGTCCAGGTTCTGGAGCATGGCGGCGACGTCGAGGAGCTGGTCGAGCACGCCAAGCTCGAGATGTATCTCGACCAGGCGTTCGTCTTCACGCCGAAGGGCAAGCTGATCAGTCTGCCCCGGGGCGCCATGCCGCTGGACTTCGCCTATGCCGTCCACACCGACGTCGGCGACACCTGCATCGGCGTGAAGATCAATGGCGAACTCAAGCCTTTGCGCACGACTCTTCAGAATGGCGACGTCGTCGAGGTGATCCGCGGGCCGAAGCCCGTGGTGCCGCCGGACTGGCGCTCGCTCACCGTCACCGGCCGCGCCCGTTCCGCCATCCGCCGCCATATCCGCCAGACCGAGAAGGAGGAGTTCACCCGCCTCGGCCGGGCCACGGTGGACCAGACCTTCGAGCGCGCCGGCAAGGCCCGCGCCGACGTCTCGCTGAAGCCCGCCCTGGAGCGGCTGGCCGTCGCCGGCGAGGACGAGCTGTTCGAGGCGGTGGGGCGCGGGCGGGTCTCGCCGACCCAGGTTCTGGACGTGATCTTCCCGGGCCTGAAGGCCTCGGACCGCGAAGCCGCCACGGCCGTGCGCCGCATCGAGGGCGGCAAGTCGGCCCGCCTCTATGTGCGCGGCGGCGGATTGACCCCCGGGGTCTCGCTCAATTTCGGCAAGTGCTGCACGCCGGTGCCGGGCGACCGCATCGTCGGCATCCTGGAGCCGGACGGCACGGGCCTGACCGTCCACACCATCGACTGCTCCAAGCTTGCCGAGTTCGAGGATCGCGAGGAGCTCTGGCGCGACCTGCAATGGACGCCGGAGGCCGAGCGCAACACCGTCACCCTGTCGCGCCTGACCGCCACGATCCGCAACGCGCCCGGCGTGCTGGGCCAGGCCTGCACGGTGATCGGCGAGGCCGGCGGCAATATCGTCAACCTGCGCATGCATCGCCGGCACGCGGACTTCTTCGACGTGGACTTCGACGTCGAGGTGAAGGACGCCCGCCACCTGACCCACATCGCCGCCGCCCTGCGCGCCAACCCGTCCATCGAGACGGTGGAACGCGGTCGAGGCTAGCGCCAGTCGTCGACGACGCCCTTGCGGCGCGCGGATATCGGCGTGGCGGGCTCGGGCCGTGCGGCTGCGACGGGCTCGGCGCTGGGACGGCCGATATGGAAGCCTTGGGCCAGGACGGCGCCGAGTTCGCGCGCGGTGCGCGCCGCGGCCTCGCTCTCCACCATCTCCACGATCGTGCCCACGCCCAGCTCGGCGCAGAGCGCGATCACGTGGCGCACGATGGCGACGTCGCGGGGATTGGTCTCCAGACCCTGGACATAGCGGCCGTCGATCTTGACGAAGTCCACGTCGAGCCGGCGCAGATAGTCCAGCGATGCGGCGCCCGCACCGAAGTCGTCGATGCAGACGGGATGGCCGGCCTTGCGCAGCGCTTGAAGACGGCTGTTGGCCTCGTCCAGATCGCCCAGGCCCTGGGTCTCGGTCACCTCGATCAGCAGCCGAGGCCGCACACGCGGATCGAAGGCGGTGGTGTCGAGCAGGCGTTGCACGAAGCCCGGCTGGGCCAGCGAACCGCCGCTGACATTGGCCGCGATCTTCAGTTCGGCCGGGCTCTCGGCCAGCTTGCGGGCCACCAGGCCGACAACGGCGAGATCGAAATCGGCGATCAGCCCAAGTTCCTCGGCCAGGCGGATCGTGTCGGCGGGGCTGGCGTTGGCGTCGAAGCGGGCGAGCGCCTCGTGGTGATGGGTCGAGCCGTCGGCCAGCGAGGCGATGGGCTGATAGGCCAGGTGGAACGCGCCATTGGCCAGGGTCGCCTTGAAGCGGGCGGTGTCGCGCAAGGTGCGCTGCACCTGGCCGGCGAAGCTGGTCGCCGCCGCGCTCGCGCCGTCCTCGATATAGCGGTCGAGGGCGTAGCGCATGGCCCGCAAGTTCTGGGCCGCGGTCTCGCCATCGAGCGCCAGGGTTTCCGACTGCGGCGTGATCGCCGGCCCGACGACCTCGCGCAGCCGCGCCTCCAGCCGCCCGCCGTCCGCGATCGCCGAGCGCAGCAGGACATAGCGGTCCTCGGCGACCTCCGAGGCGCCGGCGCCGCCATAGGTCTCGGCCCGCAAGGCGGCGGCCACGCGGCGCTTCAGGCTCGCGCCCTCGGTTTCGCCCAGTTCGGCGGCCGCCGCGCCGAGCCCTTCCAGTTCCACCAGGTCCACCTGGACGGGCAGGCCGGCCTGGGCGGCCTCTTCCAGCAGGCTCGCGGCCAGGGCCGGGAAGTCCTCCGGCGCCACCAGGCCGGTGTCCGTCAGGGGATGCTCGAACCCGGCGCCCGCGGCGCTGGCGGCCAGGGCGCAGGACAGCGTGCCGTCGCCGCGGTCCGGCATGTGGAACACCGACAGGGCCGCGTGGCGCGCCGCGCCGTCCGGTCGGGCCAGCGCCACCCGTAGCGGCCCGCGCCGTTCCCCGGGCGCGAGGCCCCGACGCAGGTCGGCGAGCAGGGCATGTTCGGCGGGATCGAAGAGGATCGTCCAGGGCTGGCCGGTCAGGCCGCGTTCGCCGCGGCCCGTGAGGGCCTCGGCCGCGCCGAGGGCCAGGCTGATCCGCCCATCGCGATCGATCTCGAAGGCGACGTCGGCGCTGGCGAAGACCAGCCCCAGCAGGCGGACAGCCTGGGCGGCCGCGTTAGGCGACGGCGGCACGCAGCGGATCCTCGCCGATGAAGCTCATCGAATCCTCGAAGTCGAGCAGCACGTCCATCAGTTCGTCCGGCGAGATCAGCCGCGGCCGGCCAACCGGGAAACGGTAGCGCCAGAAGCTGATGATGTGCTGGATCGCCCCGAGCTGCTCGCCCAGGCTGGAGAACATGGCCGGCGCGGACAGCAGGAAGTCGCGGAACGCCATCGGCTTGTTTTCCTTCGTCAGCGACGCATAGGCGTTGTTGTAGACGTCGAGCATCGCCTGGACGCTGCGCGCGGTGCGCACGATGGAGGCCTGCAGGCGGGTGCGGGCTTCGGGGATATAGGCCTGGGCTTCGCTGGACTTCGGGCCGCGCGGCTGGATCGTCGCCACCTCCTTGCGGATCAGGGCGAGTTGCGGGGTCAGGTCGAGCAGGACCCATTTGTAGTAGAGGAAGCCGCGCCAGGAGAAGACGCCATCCATGTATTCCTGGTCGCTGAGCTTCAGGGTGTCGCGCAGCGGCTCGAACCCGCTGTCCGGGGCGCTGGACAACAGCTTCTCGACCAGCTTGCCGGCATAGGCTTGGGCCGACTGGCCTTCGCCGGCCGACAGGGTGACCAGCGCCAGGATCTCCTCGCGGACGAACTCGAACATGCGCTGCACGTCGGCGTCGGAGATCCCGAAATAGCCCCGCGCCGGCTCGATCTCGTGCATGCGCAGGTGCTCGCGCAGCAGGAATGGGTCCAGCGAGGGCAGGCTGTCGATCAGGTCCAGCACGCGCCGGTCGCGGGCGCCGGTCTTCAGGTCGTCGCCGAAGACGCTCTCGGCGATCTCCTCGAAGTCGCGCTGGCCGACGAAGAACGAGTGGGCGCCCACCTTCAGGTCGGTGGTGTCGATCGGGATCAGCACCTTGGTGGCCGTCGGCTTGGCGGCCACGAACAGCGAATATTCGTGCGGCCGCAGGCGGTGCTTCAGGATGATGCTGCGATCGAGCAGGCGGTTCTTGAAGAACGGCGCCTGGACCAGGTCGGCGTCGCCCTCGTGCTTGCGGTGGGTCGACAGCAGGTTCAGCACGCGCGCCGTGGAGGCCGACTGTTCGAGCGCCGTCAGCCGGCGGACGGTGCGATCGTTTTCCATGCTGCGGGGGCCCTCACGCGACGTACGCCCGCACATAACCGGCGATTACTTTCCGCTTGCCTACCGCAGAGCCTGTTTTCTCAAGGCCGGAAAATAAGTCGCGGCCGCTCTATTGAACCCATTTTGAGGTTACTGCGCGGTCGCCGCCTCGCGCGTCGCCGCTGCGGTCTCCCGCGCGTCCACCGTCACCCGGCGCATATGACGCCGCTGGCCCGGATAGTCGTTGAGCGCGAAGTGCCAGACGGAGCGATTGTCCCAGAAGGCCACGGAGCCCGGCTTCCAGGAGAAGCGGGTGGTGAAGGCCTCGTAGCGGCAATGCTCGAACAGGAAGTCGAGCAGCGGCTTGGACTCGCGCTTGGACCAGCCCTCGAACTTCATCGTGAAGGCCGGATTGACGTAGAGCGCCTTGCGGCCGGTCTCCGGGTGGGTGAGCACCACCGGGTGGGCGTACTCGCCGACCGCACCTTCCGCCTCGACCACGTTCATCGAACCGCGCTTCTGGGCCGAATGACCGGCCGATGAGTATTCCCGCCCCGCCGAATGGATCGCCCGCAGGCCGTCCAGCGTCGCCTTGAGGCCCGGCGTCAGGGCCTCGTAGGCCGCCGCCTGGCTCGCGAACAGGGTGTCGCCGCCCCAGTCCGGCAGTTCGACCGCATAGAGGATCGAACCGATCGAGGGCTTCTCCAGGAAGCTCATGTCGGAATGCCAGCCGCCGCCGAAGTTCACCTTGTCGGTCGGCTCCTTGATGATCTCCATCACTTCGGGGTGGTCGGCCATCCCCTTGACATAGGGGTGGATGTTCAGTGGGCCGAAGCGGCGGCCGAAGGCGAGTTGTTGCTCGGGCGTCAGGGCCTGGTCACGGAAGAAGATCACCTGATGCTCGACGAAGGCCGCCCGGATCTCGGCGATCGTTTCGTCGCTGAGCGCCAGGGACAGGTCGACTCCGGAAATCTCCGCGCCGAGCGCCCCGGCGGTCTTCTGGATGCGCAGCTTGGGCATGTCGAGGTTTCCTTGATCCTGGCGGCCGCGCCTACGATCTCCTGAAACCGGCCCCGGGCAAACCAGAAACCGTCCCGCCGCCTGTCAGCGATCCTGGCTTGGCGTGGATGGGCCAAGCGATGCTAAACGGGGCCAGTTCCGAAGGATCCCGCATGAACGCCCAAGCGCTGACCTGGCGCCACGCCCTCCTGGCCTTCGCCGTCGTGGCGGTGTGGGGCACCAATTTCGTGGTCATCAAGGTGGCGTTGGCCCACTTGCCGCCGCTCGCCTTCGCGGCCCTGCGCTTCACCTTCGCCTTCCTGCCGGCCGCCTTCTTCATCAAGCGCCCGGCGGTCCCGTGGAAGAACCTGATCGCCTACGGCCTGCTGATCGGCGCCGGCCAGTTCGGCCTGTTGTTCATCGCCATGAAGGCCTTCATCTCGCCGGGCCTGGCCTCGCTGGTGGTGCAGACCCAGGTGTTCTTCACCATCGGCATGGCCATGTGGCTGACCAAGGAGAAGATCCGCGGCTTCCAGATCGCCGCCCTGGCCCTGGCCACGGTCGGGCTGGGCGTCATCCTCATGCACACCGACGCCAACACCACGCCGTTGGGCCTCGGCCTGATCCTGCTGGCGGCCATGTCCTGGGCCGGCGGCAACATCGTCCAGCGCGCCACGCCGGGCGTGAGTTCGCTGGCCTATGTGGTCTGGGCGAGCCTGTTCTCCGTGCCGCCGCTCGCAATCCTGTCGTTGGTCACCGAGGGCTGGCCGGCTATCTCGCACGGGATCGCCAGCGCCGGCCTGACCACCTGGGCCGCCGTGCTCTGGCAGTCGGTAGGCAACACGCTCTTCGGCTATGTCGCCTGGGGCTATCTGCTGGCCCGCTATCCGGCGGCGACAGTCTCGCCCTGGTCGCTGCTGGTGCCGGTGTTCGGCATGGGGGCCTCGGCCGCCCTGCTGGGCGAGCCCCTGCCGAGCTGGAAGATCCTGGCGGCGGTGCTGGTGATCGGCGGCCTGGCGATCAACATCCTGGGCCCGAAGATCTGGCGGCCGAAGCTGACCGCCGCGGCCTAGGCGTTCGGCGGGCCTTTCAGCTCGACCACGTTGCCCTCGGGGTCGCTGACATAGATCGACGGTCCGTCGCCTTCGGCGCCATAGCGCTGGCCGGCGCCGACGATCTCGACCGCGTGCGTCGCCAGGTGCGCGCGGATCGCCGCCTCGTCGAAGGGCGTCACGGCGATGGCGAAGTGATCCATGTTCCGACCCTCTTCGGCCGGGCCTGCGCCGCCCATCTTGCCGAGCACGCCGTCCAGGGTGATCAGGTCGATCAGCGAGACGCCGGCGCGAAGCTGGGTCAGGCCGATCTCGCCCTGCACCTTGTCGACCGTGCAGCCGAGCACGCCCTCGTAGAAGCCGAGCATCCGCGGCAGGTCGGCGACCCGCAGCACCACGTGGTCGAGGCCTTTCATCTGGAAGGGCGGCATGTCGGAGCTCCCGGTCAACGCAGGTCGAGTTGGTAGGTGCGATACGGCCGGTCCTGGCCGTGCGGCCTGGAATATCTGGTGATGTCCGCGACGAAGCGGAAGCCCACGCGCTGCAACACCTTGCCCGAGGCCGGATTGTCGGCGGCGTGGCCGGCCGCAAGCCGCACGAGGCCTAGCTGATCGCGCGCGAAGGCGACGGCCGCCGCCGCCGCCTCGCTGGCCAGCCCGCCGCCCCAGTGCGCCTCATCGTACCAATAGCCCAGCTCGCCGTGGTCGCTGAGGATGTCGTCGACGTCGCACATGCCGATCACCCGACCATCCAGTTCCACGGCGAAGCGGTAGGCCGTTCCCGCCGTCCATTCGGCGGAATGGCTGTCGACCCACGAGGCCATCTCCACAGGATCGACGGGCCAGGGCGCGAGGCGCAGCATCCGCGTCACGTTCCAGTTCGACTGGATCTGCACGAACCGGGCGGCGTCCGCGGGTTCTGTCGGCCGCAGGCGCAGCCGCGCGGTGCGCATCTCGAAATCGCGCCCTGGCAAGGCATTCCTCCGCATCCCAGATGACAGCCAGACCGCCATTCGCTAATCGGCGTCAAGCAGGAGGCGATCCCCATGAACACCGAACAGGTCCTCGACGAGTTCCGCGCCTCGGGCGCCCTGCGCACGGGGCACTTCGTGCTGTCGAGCGGCCTGCATTCCGGCACCTTCCTGCAGAAGAACCTAGTCTTCCAGTATCCGGACCGCACGGAGCGCCTCTGCAAGGCGCTCGCCGCCAAGATCGTGGAGGAGGTCGGCCCCGTCGATCTGTGCATTTCGCCGGCCGTCGGCGGCATCATCCCGGGCTACGAGAC
>CAMFHW010000004.1 GCA_945952175.1 uncultured Phenylobacterium sp.
GAGATTGCCTCTTGTCTCGTGGGCTCGGAGATGTGTATAAGAGACAGCCCAAGGCCCTGGCCGCCCGCCTCGCCTATGTCGGCCTGGTCGCCCGCGAAGACGGCGACAAGCTGCAGCTGGCCCTGTCGCCCGGCATGCGCCTGGTTTCCCGCGAGGGCGATCTGTGGCGCTGGGACGGTTTCGTGTCCCGCGCCGACGCGCCCAAGCCCGCCGCCGTGCGGATGGAGCAGAAGACCCGACTGGCCGAGGTCGAGACCGACATCGAGGCCCTGGAACCCAAGGCCAAGGCCGAGCGCGAGGCCCTGGCCGCCGCCACGGCCCGCGTCCGCGCCGCCGAGGAGGCCCTGCGCGAAGCCCGCCGTGCGCCGCCCGCCGCCGAGCAGAAGGTCTCCGCCGCCCGCGGCAACCTGGAGCGCCTGGATCGCGAAGCCGCCCGCCGCGAAGCCCACGCCCAGTCGCTGGACGACGTCATCCGCCGCTTCGAGGCCGAACTGGCCGACGCCGAATCGATCCTGCGCGTCGCCATCGAGGAGAGCGCCGAGGACACCGCCGGCGGCGACCTGGCCGCGCGCCTGGCCGCCGCCCGCGAGGCCGCCGGCCCTGCCCGCGAAGCCGCCGCCGCCGCCCGCTCGGCCATGGATGTCGAGGCCCGCGAGCGCGAGGGCCGGGCTCGCCGCCTGGAGAACCTGATCGGCGACCGTGACGCCTGGACCCGCCGGGCCGCCGCCGCCGCCAAGCGCCTGGACCAGCTCGCCGAGGCCCGCGCCAAGGCGCAAGCCGCCCTCGACGAGGCGCACGAGAAGCCCGCCACCCATCAGGCCCGCCTGGAGAAGTTGCTGGACGAGCTGTCGGTCGCCGAGGCCCGCCGCGCCCAGAGCTCCGACGCGCTGGCCCAGGCGGAAGGCGCCCGCGCCGAGGCCGATCGTGCGGTCCGGGCGGCCGCCGCCGCCGCCGCCGAAAGCCGCGAGCTGCGCGCCACGCTCACCGCGCGCCTCGAAGCCGCCGCCGAGCGCCTGGCCGAGGTCACCACCCAGATCCAGGAAACCGCCCGCATCGAGCCCGAGCAGCTCGGCCAGAAGCTGGCCGACGAGGCCGTGGCCATCCCGAAGGACGCCGGCGGCATCGAGGCCCACCTCTACAATCTGGAGCGCCAGCGCGACGCCATCGGGCCGGTCAACCTGCGCGCCGAGGAAGAGGCCGCCGAGCACGCGACTCGCCTCGAGACCATGCAGACCGAGCGCGCCGACCTCACCGGCGCCATCGGCAAGCTGCGCCAGGGAATCGACGAGCTGAACGGCGAGGGCCGCGAGCGCCTGCTGGCCGCCTTCGACGTGATCAACGAGCACTTCAAGGCCCTGTTCGAGGCCCTGTTCCAGGGCGGTCAGGCCGAGCTGCGGCTGGTCGAATCGGAGGACCCGCTGGAGGCGGGCCTGGAAATCTACGCCTGCCCGCCCGGCAAGCGCATGGCCACCATGAGCCTGATGAGCGGCGGCGAGCAGGCGCTGACCGCCTGCGCCCTGATCTTCGGCGTCTTCCTGGCCAATCCCGCCCCGATCTGCGTGCTCGACGAGGTCGACGCCCCGCTCGACGACGCCAATGTCGACCGCTTCTGCAATCTGCTGGACGAGATGCGCCGCCGCACCGAGACCCGCTTCGTGGCGATCACCCACAATCCGGTGACCATGGCCCGCATGGATCGCCTGTTCGGCGTCACCATGGCCGAGCGCGGGGTTTCGCAACTGGTGTCCGTCGACCTGCGTCAAGCCGAGGCCATGGCGGCGCAGTAGGGTGACGATCCTGCGACCACAGGCTCGCGGAAGCTAAAATCTTCATATAAAACATAGACTTATTGAGTGTCCGCGCAGCCTTGACGCGCTGCAACCGCGCCTATAGGTTCCGCGCGACCTAAAGCCCCCGCCGTGGCGGCGACGTCGCGGTCGAAAGGCCCAGCGACGTATGCTCGACCCGGAAGAGACGAACGCCAAGGCGAACAGCCTCGAGCAGCGTCTTGGAGCGGTCGAGACAGCGCAGGCCCGTCGGGCGAGCGGAGAGTCTCACCAGGCGATGGCGCAGGGTTACCGCTTCGTAGGTGAAGTGGTCGGTGGGGTGCTGATGGGGACCGGCTTGGGCTGGCTTCTGGATCGCGTCGCCGGAACATCGCCCCTCGGACTGGTCGGCGGCCTGCTGATCGGAACGGGGCTTTCCATTTTCGTGGCGGTGCGAACCGCTTCGCGGATGACCAGGAACGAGTTGGCGAAGGTCGGGGCGCAACCCGCCGTCGCGGACGCCGAAGACGAGGATTGAGGGCCGCTATGGCGGAACACAAGATCGACCCGATGGAACAGTTCATGGTCCACAAGATCATGCCTGGGCCCGAGTTCGACCTCGGCGGCGTCCATTTCGACATGTCGATCACCAATTCGGTGGCCAGCATGATCGCCGGCGCGATCATCCTCATGGCGTTCTTCGTCCTGACCGCCCGTGGCCAGGTCGTCCCGAACCGCGGCCAGGCGCTCGCCGAGTCGCTCTACAACATCGTCGACCGCGTGCTGGTGACCCCGATCATCGGCCACGGCGGCAAGCCCTACATCCCCTACCTCTTCACCCTGTTCAGCGTGATCCTGGTGCTGAACCTGATGGGCGTGGTGCTGGCGGTGGGCAACCTGGCCGGCGCGGAACTGACCTTCACGGTCACCTCGCAGCTCGCCATCACCGCGACGCTCGCGGTCCTCACCTTCTTCAGCGTCTTCATCCTCGGCCTCGTGAAGCACGGGCCGAAGTTCCTGGGCCTGTTCTTCCCCTCCGGCATGGGCGTCGTCGGCGCCTGCCTGATGGCCCCGATCGAGATGCTCTCCTATTTCGTGCGCCCGGTGACCCTGGCCATGCGTCTGTTCGGCAACATGCTGGGCGGCCACGTGGTCATGTACCTGTTCGCGACCTTCGCCGTGCTGCTGGCCGGCCTGGCCGCCACCGGCGGCGTCGCGATCCTGGCCGCGGTGCCCAGCGCCCTGTCCTTCGGGATGGTCATCGCGCTGACCGGCCTGGAGCTGGTCGTGGCGGTCCTGCAGGCCTTCGTCTTCACCGCCCTGGCCACCGTCTACCTCAACGAGGTCGTGAACTTCGGTCACGGCCACTAAACCCAACACAGCAATCCACACAGAGGACTAATCATTATGGATCCTGCAGCCGCGAAGCTCATTGGCGCCGGTCTCGCGACCTCGGGCATGATCGGGGCCGGTATCGGCCTGGGCACCCTGTTCGGCAACTACCTGCAAGCCGCGATCCGCAACCCGTCGGCCGCCGCCAGCCAGCAAACCATGCTGTTCCTCGGCATGGCGCTCACCGAAACCATGGGCCTGTTCGCCTTCGTGGTGTCGCTGATCATCCTGTTCGCGTCCTGATCCCATAGAGGACGAAAGCGTCCCCATGGCGATGCAGACTGACACGGCGCAGCCCGCCCAGCCCGGCCAAGAGGCCGGGCTCGAGGGCGCGCACGCCGGCGCCGCTGCGGCGGAGCATAAATCGGGCGGCCTGCCGCAGTTCGACTTCTCCTGGTGGCCGGGCCAGATCGCCTGGTTCCTGATCGTCTTCTTCGTCGTGCTGGCGTTCGTGCGCCTGTTCGCGGCGCCGAAGCTCGGGGGCACGATCGACGCCCGCGAAGGCAAGATCAGCGGCGACATCGCCGAGGCTCGCCGCCTGAAGGACGAGGCCGACGCCCAGGCTCAGGCCGCCGCGGCCGAGGCCGCCCAGGCGCGCGCCCAGGCTCAGAAGGTGGCCACCGAAGCTCGGGCCAAGGCCCAGGCCGAGATCGCCGCCAAGCTCGCCGAGGAGGAGGCCAAGCTCGCCGCCTCGGGCGCGGAAGCCGAGGCGCGTATCGCCAAGGCCCGTGAAGCCGCCATGGCCAACGTCGCCCAGATCGGCGCGGAGACGGCCCAGGCGATCGTCGAAAAGCTGACCGGCAAGTCCGCGACCGCGGCCGAGCTGGCCGCCGCGGCGAGGAGCTAAGCGATGGAACTTCTCACCAACGCCCACTTCTGGGTCGGAGCCGCCTTCGTGGTGTTCGTCGGCGTCCTGGTGATGGCCGGCGTGCACAAGTTCGCCTGGCAAGCGCTGGGCGAGGCCGGGGCCAAGGTCCAGGCGCAGCTTGACGAGGCCGAGGCCGTTCGCCGCGAGGCCCAGGATCTCCTGGCCCAGGTGAAGAGCCAGAAGGTCGCCGCCGAAAAGCAGGCCGCCGAGATGCTGGCCGCCGCCGCCGAAGAGGCCAAGCGCCTCGGCGCGGAGGCCCAGGTCAAGCTGGCCGAGCAGATCGAGCGCCGCGGCCAGATGGCCGAGCGCAAGATCGCCCAGGCCGAGGCCCAGGCCGCCGCCGACGTGCGGTCCGCCGCCGCCGAGCTGGCCGCCCAGATCGCCGAGGACGTGCTGGTCAAGCGCCTCGCCGGCGCCAAGACCGATCCCCTGGTCGATCAGGCGATTTCCCAGCTGGGTTCGAAGCTCCAGTAGCCTTCGATCTCACGGACAAAGATCAGGCCGGCGCTCGCAAGACCGCCGGCCTTTTTGTTGGCCGCTTTGTTATCCTCTCCCCCTTGAGGGAGAGAGGGCAGGGTGAGGGGGATATCCCGAACCTGTCAGTCGCCGCCTGACGGCGTCCTTCCCCGCTGCGCGATGAAGTCCCTCTCCCCGCAAGAGCGGGGCGAGGGCAAGCCTCAAGCGATCCCCGGCCGGCGTCTGAAGGCCCGCCGGCGCCTGGCCGCGAACCGCAAACGCTTGGGCAGGATCATCCGCTCGATGCGCAGGAACTGCTGCCAGAACAGGGCCAGGAACTCCGGATCGCGCCGCAGCAGCCGGCGGATCGGGAAGATCAGCTTCGGATGCGCGTGCTGGAACTTCACGAACTGCCGCCGCGCCTTGTACGAGTTGCGCAGGATCAGCATCAGCCCGACCACGATCACCGGGATGCCACCAGGGCCGGGCAGGGGCGCGACCGCGATCCCCAGCAGGACGACCAGCACGCCGAGCACCGCCAGGCCCACGCGCGTCAGGCGTCGCATGAGGTCGCGGGAGACATCGTCGGAGGCGCGGCGCACGCGCTCGCTCGGCATGGCGAGGGTCACAGGTCAGGTTCCAGGGGCGGCGCGCCGGATGGGGGAGGCCGGCGCGTCCGAGGGCGATATGCGGATTCGACAGGACGCCTTAAAGGCGACGTCCGCGTGAATCTTCGCGGTTAAGTCCGCTATTCGGCGGGTAGCGGCGCCGGCGCCACAGTGGCGCGGTGGGCGGCGGCGGCCTTGCGGGCCGCGGCCTGGTGCGCCCGGCGCTTCAGCATCTTGCGCAGGGCCCGGCGGGCCCTGACCAGAACGCGGAAGCGCGGATGCGGGATCAGCCGCTCGACGCGCAGCATCTGCTGCCACACCACCAGCACGACCTCCGGCTCGCGGCGCAGCAGGCGGCGCAGCGGGAAGATCATCTTCGGGTGGGCCTTCTGCATGCGGACGAACCGGCGGCGCGCCTTGAAGGAGTTGCGCAGCACGATCATCAGTCCGACCACCAGGATCGGCAGGCCCAGGTGCCCCGGAAGCGGCGCGGTGACCAGGCCGACAGCCATCACGGCCAGTCCCACCATGACCAGCAGGAATCGGCCCACGCGAGCGATCAGCTCGCGGGCGGATTCGTCGGATGCGCGGATCACGCGCAGGCTGGGCGCAGCGAAAGACACGTTTCTAGTCCTGTGGGGTGCGCAACCCACGGCCGCTTGGGGAGGTCGGCCGGTGACTGCGTGAGACCCGATATGCGAACGCAATAGGCTCCCGTAAAGACCACAAGGCGGTTAAATTTTGTCCAGGTGCGCTATTCGGCCGCAAGAGGCGTCGGCGCCACAGTATTCGTGGGCGATTTCCAGGTGAGTTTTGGCTTTCGGGCCGCCTGGGTCTCGTCCAGCCGGCGCAGAGGGGCCAGATGCGGCGCGCCCTTGAACCGGTCGGCGTCATTGCCGGACTTGGCCGCGCGGGCGAGCGCCAGCAGGGCGTCGCAGAACCGGTCGAGCTCCTGCTTCGATTCGGTCTCGGTCGGCTCGATCAGCATCGCCCCATGCACCACCAGCGGGAAGTACATGGTCATCGGGTGGAAGCCCTCGTCGATCATCGCCTTGGCGAAGTCGAGCGTGGCGACGTCCGTGCCCTCCAGCCAGCTGTCGTCGAACAGGGCCTCGTGCATGCACGGTCCGTCCGGGAAGGCCGGCGTCATCTCGGCCGACAGGCGGGCCTTGATGTAGTTGGCGTTCAGCACCGCGTCCTCGGCCACCTGGCGCAGGCCGTCCGAGCCGTGGCTCAGCATGTAGGCGTACGCGCGCACGAACATGCCCATCTGGCCCTGGAAGGCGACCATGCGGCCGAAGGCCTGGGCGGCCTCCTCCGTGACGTCCTCGACCAGCTTGAAGCCGTCCTTGCCGGCCACCACCCACGGGGCTGGCGCATAGGGGGCCAGGGCTTCGGACAGCACCACCGGGCCCGCGCCCGGCCCGCCGCCGCCGTGCGGCGTCGAGAAGGTCTTGTGCAGGTTGATGTGCATGGCGTCGACGCCCAGGTCGCCCGGGCGCACGCGGCCGACGATGGCGTTGAAGTTGGCCCCGTCGCAGTAGAAATAGGCTCCCGCCGCGTGGGTCAGGCGCGAGATCTCCAGGATGTCGCGCTCGAACAGGCCGCAGGTGTTCGGGTTGGTCACCATGATGGCGGCGACGTCCGAGCTGAGCTTGGCCTTCAGGTCGGCCAGGTCGACCCGGCCGTCCTCGGTCTGGGCGATCTCGGTCACCGAATAGCCGACGAAGGCGGCGGTCGCCGGATTCGTTCCGTGGGCGGAGGTGGGCACCAGCACCGTGCGACGATGGCCCTGGCCCTTGGCCTCGTGGGCCGCCTTGATGGCCAGCAGGCCGCAGAGTTCGCCATGGGCGCCGGCCTTGGGCGACAGGGCGATGGCCGGCATGCCGGTGAGCGTCTTCAGCCAGTGGGCCAGGCGGTCCATCAGCTCCAGCGCCCCCTGCGACGCCGCCACCGGCGTCAACGGGTGCAGGTCGCCGAAGCCGGGCAGGCGGGCCATCTTCTCGTTGAGCCGGGGGTTATGCTTCATCGTGCACGAGCCCAGCGGATAGAGCGCCAGGTCGATGGCGTGGTTCTTCTGGCTGAGGCGCACATAGTGGCGCATCGCCTCGGGCTCGGAGAGGCCGGGCAGGCCGATCGGCGCGCTGCGCACCAGGTCGCCCAGGTCCGAAGCGTCACGCCCGGCCGGCGCGATGTCGACCCCGGTCTTGTCCCAGCCATCGAGTTCGAAGATCAGGGCCTCGTCCTGCAACAGGCCGCGCCCGCCGTTCAGCGAGGCGAAGCCGCTGGACGCGGAGGCTTCCGGCCGGGTGGGCCGGCCGACATTGGACATGCTCATTGGGCGACCCTCCGCGACAGGGCGGTGGCGAAGGCGGCGATATCCGCCTGGGTGGTGGTTTCGGTGGCGCAGACCAGCAGGACGTCGTCCAGGCCGGCCGCTGGATCCAGGCGCGAGAACGGCACGCCGGCGACCACGTCGTCGGCCAGCAGGGCCTCGACCGCGCCCGCCGCGCCGCCTGGCACGCGGATCGCGAACTCGTTGAAGAACCGCGGCGTCAGCACCTCGACGCCGGACACCTTGGCCAACGCGTCGCGCAGGTCGCGCGCCCGGGCGTGGTTCACCGCCGCCAGCTCCCGCAAGCCCTTCTCGCCCAGCAGGGAGAGATGGATCGTGAAGGCCAGGGCGCAGAGGCCCGAATTGGTGCAGATGTTCGAGGTCGCCTTCTCGCGACGGATATGCTGCTCGCGGGTCGAGAGCGTGAGCACGAAGCCGCGCTGGCCCTCCGCGTCCACCGTCTCGCCACACAGGCGGCCCGGCATCTGGCGCACGAACTTTTCACGGCAGGCGAAGAGGCCGACATAGGGCCCGCCATAGTTCAGCCCGACCCCGATCGACTGGCCCTCGGCCACCGCGATGTCCGCCCCCATCTCGCCGGGCGACTTCAGGAGGCCGAACGAGACCGCCTCGGTCGTCACCACGATCAGCAGGGCGCCGGCCGCGTGGGCGGCTTCGGCGATCTTCGTGACGTCGGTGACCGTGCCGAACACGTTCGGCGTCTGCACCACCACGCAGGCGGTGTCGGCGTCGATGGCGTCCAGCACCGCGGCCTCGGCGTCGATCGCGGCCGGCAGGCGGGTGATCTCCATGCCCTCGGCGTGGGCGATGGTTTGGGTGACCGCCGCATAGTGCGGATGCAGGCCGCCCGACAGGATCGCCTTCTCCCGGCGCGTGACCCGCTGGGCCATCATCACCGCCTCGGCGCAGCCGGTGGAGCCGTCGTACATCGAGGCGTTCGCCACCTCGAGTCCGGTGAGCGCCGCCACCTGGCTCTGGAACTCGAACAGCACCTGCAGCGTGCCCTGGGCGATCTCGGGCTGGTAGGGCGTGTAGCTGGTCAGGAATTCCGAGCGCTGGATGATGTGGTCCACTGTCGCCGGCACATGGTGCTTGTAGGCCCCCGCGCCGCAGAAGAACGGACCTGCCCCCGCCGGCCGATTCAGGGCCGCGAGCGCCGAAAGCTCGCGCTCGACCTCCATCTCGCCGGCGTGCAGCGGCAGGTCGAACAGCTTGGCCGATCGGGCGGCGGCGGGCACGTCGGCGAACAGGTCGTCGATCGACTTGGCGCCGATCACGCCCAGCATCTGGGCGCGGTCGGCGGCGGTCAGGGGCAGGTAGCGCATCGGATCCTTAGAGGCTCTGCAGGAAGTCTTCGTAGGCGGCGCGGTCCATCAGGGCCTCGTATTCGGCCTTATCCGCGATCTTGATCTTGGCGAACCAGCCCAGGCCTTCCGGCTGGTCGTTCACCGTCTCCGGCGCGTCGCCCAGGGCGGCGTTGCCCTCGACCACCTGGCCCGAGATCGGGGCGTAGACGTCCGAGGCCGCCTTCACGCTCTCGACCACCGCCATGTTGTCGCCGGCCTTCACCGACTTGCCGGCTTCCGGGGTCTCGACGAACACCACGTCGCCCAGCTGCTCGGCGGCGTAGGCGGTGATGCCCACGGTCGCCACGTCACCCTCGAGGGAGACCCATTCGTGATCCTTGGTGAAACGCATCGGGAAGGGTCCTTCTTCAGAGCTTGCGGACGTAGCGGTGGGGCACGAAGGGCATCTTCACCACCTCGGCGGCCTGGGCCTTGCCGCGGACGATGACCTTCAACTTGGAGCCGGGCGCGGCGAGCGCGGGCGGGACGAAACCCATGGCGATCGGCGAAGACAGGCTGGGCGAGAAGCCGCCGGAGGTCACCACGCCGACCACGGCGCCGCCCTCGTCGGCGATCTCGGCGCCCTCGCGGGCCGGGGCGCCTTCCAGCACCTTGAGGCCCACGCGCTTGCGCGGCGCGCCCTCGGCCAGTTCCTTGGCGATCCGGGCCGCGCCCGGGAAGTCGCGCGCCTCGCGGCGCTTCACCGAGACCGAGAAGGCGAGGTCCGCCTCGATAGGGCTCACGCTCTCGTCGACGTCGTGACCATAGAGCGGCAGTCCGGCCTCCAGGCGCAGGCTGTCGCGCGCGCCCAGGCCGATCGGCCGCACCCGCTCGTCCTCGCAGAGCAGGTTCCAGACCCGCGTCGCCTCCGACGCCGGCACCGAGATCTCATAGCCGTCCTCGCCGGTATAGCCCGAGCGGGACAGGATCACGTCGGTCCCGAAGCCTTCCAGCGACTTCGAGTCCATGAACACCATCTGGGTGGCTTGCGGGATATGCGCCGCCAGCACCGCGGCCGCCTCCGGCCCCTGCAGCGCCATCAGCGCGCGGTTCTCCAGGCGCTCGATCTTCACCTGGCCGGCCAGCTCGTTGTCGATGACCTTGAAGTCGTTGTCCTTGCAGGCGCCGTTGACCACCACGAACAGGCCGTCGTCGTCCGGCCGCGCCGCCATCAGGTCGTCTATGATCCCGCCCGTCTTGTTCAGCAGGACGGAATAGCGCTGCTTGCCGGGCTTCAGCCCGATGAAGTCGCCGGGCGTCACCTCCTCGAAGGCCGACAGCGGCGAGACGCCCCGCAACCGGGCCTGGCCCATGTGGCTGACGTCGAACAGGCCCGCATGCTCGCGGCACCACAGGTGCTCCTTCAGCACCCCGTCCTTGTACTGCACGGGCATGGAATAGCCGGCGAACGGCACCATGCGCGCGCCCGCGGCGACATGCGCCTCGTAGAGCGGTGTGGTCTTCAGGGTCTCGTCCGACAAGGAGCGGCTCCGGCTGATCATGGCGCGCACGGACGAGGCTTCGTCCGCAAGGCGCCCCCGCTGTCCTGGGAACCTGAGAGATTTCGAGCCCGCCCGGGCCGAGATTGGGCGCGCCCTTTGCTCCTTCGGCGAGTCGTCCCGAGGGACGGCTACTTTCCAGCGTTCATCAGCCCGCGCGGTCCTTTTGCCTGAGCGTTTCCGGGGCGGTTGCGCCTTCGGCTCCGGGGTCCCGAAGGCCCCGATCTCTCCCGCGAGAGTCGGGCGGACCCTGTTCGAAGGCGCCGCCCAAGTCAATGCGCGATTGGCGCGCGGACGCCCGAGACGGGCGCATGAAAAAGCGCCGCCGGTCGGCTGACCAGCGGCGCTCCTCAATCGGACGAAAAGCGATCAGGCGGCCAGAGCCACCCGACGGCGGCGCAGGGTCGCGCCAGCCAGGCCGAAGCCCGCGATCATCATCGCCCAGGTGGCCGGTTCCGGCACGCCGCCGGCGGCGTTGATGGTCAGGTTGTCCATCGCGAAGTGCTCGCCGCCGCCATCGTAGGGGCCCCGCGTGCCACCGGCGGTGGAGAAGGTCAGGGTGTCGATGCCGCTCCAGTTCGTGGTGAAGTGCAGCGGGCCCGAGGTGTCGAGCGTCAGGACCGTGGAGTACAGGGTCGAGCCGCCGGCCAGGCCGGTCAGGGTCAGCTGCAGGCCGTTCATCCAGGCGGCGGTGAAGTCGGCGCCGTTGAACGTGAAGGTCCCCGCGGCCACCGAGATGCTGCCCGGATCGCCATACGCGTTGTAGGCCACGTTCTTCGGGCTCACGACGCCGTTCTGGTAGCCGGACGCGCCATAGTCCACGCCGTCGACCGAATAGATGTTGTTCCAGTTGAGGCCTTGGTAGCCATTCGCGATCGGCGCGAGATTCCCAAGGTCGTCGAAATTGATCACCGTCGCGTGCGCGGCGCTCGCGATGGCGGCGGCGCTGGTGGCGATCAGCAGGCTACGAAGCAGATTCACGGACTTGTCCCCCAAAGTGGCGCTAGCCGGCTAGAGCGGCTGATATGGCCTAGGTCAGGGGTGCGCCGTGGCCAAGCCTGTTCGCCCTTTGAGGGGGATGGCGGATGGCGGGCGCCCGTTCAGGGTTGAGTTTCCTGCCTCCGCCAGGGCGCCTACATCCGTTCGGGCGCCTCGACGCCCAGGATGTCCAGGGCGAGCTCGAGTTGTTTCAGGCTGGCCTGAGCCAGGGCCAACCGGGAAGCCCGCACCGGCGGCTCCGCCGGCAGGATCGGGCAGGCGGCGTAGAACTTCGAGAAGCCCTGGGCCAGCTTGTAGGCGTGCTCGGCGATGAAGTTCGGCGCCTTCTTGTCGTAGGCGTCGACCAGGGCCTGGTCGAAGGCGTCGAGCAGCAGGACGAGGTCGCGCTCGGCCTGTTCGGTCACGCTGATCGGCCCGGCCGTGAAGCCCTCCTCGGCCGCGCGGCGCAGCACCGACTTCACCCGCACCGCCTGGTACAGCAGATAGGGGCCGGTCTTGCCCTCGAAGCTCGAGAACCGGTCGAGGTCGAAGACGTAGGACGTGCCGCGGAAGTTGGAGAGGTCGGCGAACTTCAGCGCCGCCACCGCCACCTTGTGCGCCGTGGCCTCGAAGGTGTCGGGGTCAAGCTCGGCGCCCAGGTCGGCCTCGCGCAGGCGCTCGCGCGCCTTGCCCCGCGTCATTTCGATCAGGTCGTTCAGCTTCAGGACCCCGCCCTCGCGGGTCTTGAACGGCTTGCCGTCGGTGCCGTTCATGGTGCCGAAGCCGATGTGCTCCAGGCTGCCCTCGGCCGCGTAGCCGGCGAGATAGGCCGCCCGGTAGACGATCTCGAAATGGTCCGCCTGCCTCTGGTCCACGACGTAGAGGATCAGGTCCGGCCCGAAGCTCTGCCTGCGGTCCAGGATCGTGGCCAGGTCGGTCGTGCCGTACATGGCCGAGCCTTCCGACGAGACCACCAGCAGCGGCGGCAGCTCGCGCTTGTCGCCCTGGCGTGCGACGCGCACGATGCGTGCGCCCTGGTCGTCTTCTAGCAGGCCCTTGGCGTCCAGCTCGGCCACCATCGGGTCGATCAGGTCCTCGACGTCGCTCTCGCCCTTCCACAGGTCGAAATCGACGCCCAGCGCGTGGAAGTCGCGCTCCAGGGCCACGCGGGTCACGTTGGCGAAGTGTCGCCACAGCAGGAAATAGCCGGGGGTCCGTTCCTGCAGGTCGGCCGTCAGCTTGCGGGCGCGGTCACGATAGGCCGGGTCTTCCTTGCCCTTGGCGGCGGCGGCCGGATACAGCCTGTCGAGGTCGGCCAGGCTCACCCGCTCGCTGAACAGGGCCAGCGCGTCGGCCGTCTCCTGGGCCGGGATCCCGCCCGTCCTGGCGTTCAGCGCCGCCAGCCGCCCGGCGATGTCGGGATGCTCGTCCATCACCGCGCCGATCAAGAGGCCCATCTGGTAGCCCCAGTCGCCGAAATGGGCGTCGCCCAGCACCTCGTCGCCGCGGAACCGATAGAGCCGCTTGATCGCCTCGCCGATGATGGAGGCGCGCAGGTGGCCCACATGCATCGGCTTGGCGACGTTGGGGCCGCCATAGTCGACCATCACCTTGCGGGCCGTCTCGACCATCCCGGCGCCGGCCCGCGCATCGGCGGCGATCGCGTTGGCGCGGGCCGCGAGCGCCGCGTCCGACACCCGCATGTTGATGAAGCCCAGCCCGGCGGTCTCCACCAGGGCGAGCTGCGGATCGCCGGCCAGCTTGGCCACCACCTCGGTCGCGATCTCGCGCGGGTCGCGCTTGGCCACCTTGGCGGCCGGCAGGGCGCCGTTGCACTGGAAGTCGGCCAGGTCGGGACGGTCCGACGGCGTCACCCGGCCGAGCGCGGGCGGCAGGCCCACGGCCGCGAAGGCGGCCGCGACCGCCTCGCCCAGACCACGCTTCAGGTCGCTCATTTCTGGGTCGGGGTTCCGGCCTGGGCCACGGTCCCGGCGTTCAGGCGGAAGCGCTTGCCCTCACGGTTGAACTCGGCCATCTGCGGCGTCACGTCGAAGCCGACCAGAACCTCGAAGTTCGAGCCCGAGGTCGTGGCGTTGGCCCGCGGAATGGTGATCTGGGCGATCTGCTCGGTCACGTACAGCCGGTCCTGGCCCGGGTTGAACTTCACCGGCAGGTCGAAATACTTCTTGTCGATGATCGCCTGGTTGCGCTTCGTCACCGCCACCCAATAGCGATAGGTCTTGGTGTCGCCCTCGGCGAGCGGGCCCTTGCCCATCTCGAACAGGATCTCCATGCCGACCGTGATCGGCTGGTCGTCCTTGTAGGCGCAGCCGGCGGAGATGCCCTGGATCTCGCCCGAATAGCCGACGTCGGCCGAAGCCTCCTTGCCGTTCTTGAACTCGACATAGCGGCCGGCGTCGTACAGCACCTTCACGAACGGGCAGGGGCCGGCGTTGCGGAGCTGCGGCAGCGGAGCCTGGTTGTCGCCCCACTCCTCGTCGCGCTTCTTCTTCTTGGCGGCGTCTTCCTGCTGCTTGTCGTCGCCGCTCGGACGGCGGCCCTGGGCGAGCGCGTCGGTCACGGGAAGGGTGGCGGCCGCCGCGATCAGGGTGGCGGCGAGAAGCAGGGAGCGGCGCATCGAAGGTCGTCCGGACAAAAGGCGGGCGCGGGCGCGCCCGCAGTCGGTTCCTACTAGTCTCTATCGAATGCGGCGGCAACGCGGCTGGCGGCGCTGCGGCGGAAAGCCTAGTTTGCAACAATGGCTCACGACCTCCCCGCCCGCCGTCCGCTCAAGGTCATGCTCGCCACGCCGCGCGGCTTCTGCGCCGGCGTCGACCGCGCGATCCAGATCGTCGAGAAGGCCATCGAGAAGTATGGTGCGCCGGTCTATGTGCGCCACGAGATCGTCCACAACCGCCACGTGGTCGACCGGCTGAAGGCCATGGGCGCGGTCTTCGTCGAGGAGCTCTCCGAGTGCCCGACCGACCGCCCGGTGGTGTTCTCCGCCCACGGCGTGCCCAAGTCGGTGCCGGCCGAGGCGCGCTCGCGCCAGATGCTCTATCTCGACGCCACCTGCCCCCTGGTCTCCAAGGTCCACGTCGAGGCGGGCCGCCATCACGACGCCGGCCGCGAGATCGTGCTGATCGGCCATGCCGGCCACCCGGAGGTCGTCGGCACCATGGGCCAGCTCCCCGAGGGCGCCGTCACCCTGATCGAGACCGTCGCCGACGCCGAGGCCTTCACGCCGAAGGACGCGGCCAATGTCGCCTTTGTCACCCAGACCACGCTTTCGGTCGACGACACCGCCGGCATCGTCGCCGCCCTGCGCGCCCGCTTCCCGGAGATCTCGGCGCCCCACAAGGAAGACATCTGCTACGCCACCACCAACCGCCAGGAGGCGGTGAAGGTCGTGGCCGCCCATTCCGAGGTTCTGCTGGTGATCGGTTCGGCCAATTCCTCGAACTCGGTGCGCCTCGTCGAGGTCGCCAAGCGCGCCGGCGTGCGCGAGGCCCGACTGATCGACGACGCCTCCCATCTCGACCTCGCCTGGCTGGAAAACGCCCAGACCGTCGGCGTCACCGCCGGCGCCTCGGCCCCCGAGCGCCTCGTCCAGGGCGTCATTGACCGCCTCGCCGAGGCCTTCGACGTCACCGTCCAGGAAGTCGAAGCCGCCCGCGAAACCGTCAGCTTCAAACTGCCCCGCGTGCTCACGGCCGGCTGAACACCGCTCATCCCGGCGAATGCCGGGACCCAGATCATATGGCTCGACCTTGGCCCGTAGTGCTCCGTCATCTGGATCCCGGCATTCGCCGGGACGAGCGGGGAGAAAGAGCTAGCGCCGCGCCTTCACGGTCGCGAGCGCAGGACGCCCCACCGCCTTGCGGTGCGCCGTCCCGCCGTCGGGCGAGAGGGTGTCGGCCGCGAACAGCAGGGCCGCCAGGCAGGCGCCGCTGACCACGTTGGCGGGGCTCCACGGCGGCAGGGCCGCCACGCATACCGCGCCGTAGCGCAGCACCACGTTGAGCACCGAGCGCCGGGTCGCCAGCACCTGGGCGTTGCGCAGGGAGGCGCCGATCCGTCCGTCGCGCCATTCCAGCAGGGTCCAGCCGGCCAGGGTCACGCCCCCCAGCGCCGCCGCGGCCCAGGGCTGGCCCATGGCGAAGGCCTGGCTGAGCGCGCCGATCACGAAGGCCAGGGCCAGGAAGCGGACGATGTGGGCGCGGGGCAGGGACAGCCTGCGCCACGCCCAGGCCACGGCGCCGTCGCAGGCGCGCAGCAGCCGCTCGTCCAACTCGCCCAACGCCCGCATAAGCCCGTCCGCCGTTCTGGCCGCGATTCCAACCGGGTTTCACTCAAGGCCCGCCAGCTGGCGCGCGCAAGCGCGCTCGCCTGTCAGGACGGCGCGTACGCGCGTCAGCAGAACGCGCGCGCGATCACGTCGACATAGGTCTCGCTCGACGCCCAGCGATACTCGCTGACCGTGACCAGCATGTGGACCACGCCAGTGAGCGCGCAGAGCAGGGCCTCGCCCTCGCGCAGATAGTCGCCGTCCGGGTCGCCCCGGGCGGCGGCGATCAATGGCGGGAACCGCAAGTAGCCCGCCACCACGTCGGTCTCCTCGATGAACCACGGGTCCTGCGGGTTCTCCCGCCGGTCCTCGATCAGGAAGACGATCCGGTAGCGGTCGGGGTGCTTCAGCCAATAGTCCACCAGCGTCTGGGCGACCTTCCTCAGGCGAAGTTTCGGATCGGCCTCGGCCGCCTCCGCCGCGGCCATCTCGGCGAACAGGGGCGCGAAGGCCTCCGACCACAGCGCGCGGACGAGCGCCACCTTGCCGGGGAAGTAGCTGTAGAGGGTCATGGTCGGCATGCCGGCCCGCGTCGCGATGGCGCGGATGCTCAACGCGCCGACGCCGCCCTCATCGAACAGCGCCCGCGCCGCCTCCAGGATCCGCGCGCGGCCCTCTTCCTGGCGCTGCGCTCTCGGCGTTTTGGACTTCGGCGGCAGGGCCATTGAAACTCCCATTCTCGTACTTGTACGAAATCTGCTTGACGACGCGATCGGGGCGAATAAGAAACTCGTACAAGTACGAAACGACTTAGCGACTGGCCCCACGCAGGTCCAGTCCGGGGAGGCGACATGGATGAGATTCGCACCAGACTGTCCCGTCGAGGCGCCCTGGGCCTCGGCGCCGGGATCGCCGGCCTGGCCGTCGCTCCGGCCGCGGCTGAGGCCGCGACCCGCGCCACCGCGCCAGGCGCTTCCGTCGACGTCGTGGTCGTTGGCGCGGGCTTTGCGGGCCTCACCGCCGCGCGCCGCCTGCGCGCCGCCGGCCACAGCGTCGTGGTGGTCGAGGCCGACGACAGGGTTGGGGGACGCACCAAGCCGGGCAAGATCGCCGGCGAGGTGGTCGACCTGGGCGGCCAGTGGGTCGGTCCCAGCCAAACCCACCTCCTGGCGCTCGCCAAGGAACTCGGGGTCGCCACCTATCCGCAGTACGCCACCGGCCTGAACATCGTCGACATCGCCGGCCACAGCGCCCGCTACGAAGGCGAGGTCCCGGCGCTCGAACCGGCCGCCCTGTCCGACTTCGCGCAGACCGTGGGCAAGATCGACACGCTCGCCGCGAAGATCCCGTTCCCCCGCTCCTGGGACTTCGCCGGCGCCGCCGACCTCGACAGCCAGACCGTCGAGACCTGGATCCTCGCCAACGCGACGACGCCGGGCGGCCGTTCGGCCATGCGCGTCTTGACCCGCGCCCTGCTGTCGGCGGAGCCGAGCCAGGTCTCCATGCTCGCCTTCGCCGCCTATGCCGCCTCGGCGGGCGGCTTCTCGGCCCTGATCGCCACCCGCGGCGGCGCCCAGGACGCCCTGTTCGACGGTGGCGTCTGGCAGATCGCGGCCAAGATGGCCGCCGCCCTCGGCCCGGCCGTGGTGCTGAACGCGCCGGTCAGCGCGATCGCCCAGGACGGGTCCGGCGTCACGGTCTCCGCAGGCGCCCGTAAATGGCTCGGCCGCTACGCCGTGGTCACCGCCCCGCCGGCGCTGGCCAGCCGCATCACCTACACGCCGGCCATGTCCGCCATGCGCGACGGCCTCACCCAGCGCATGCCGCTCGGCTGCGTGATCAAGGCGCACATCGCCTATGCCCGACCCTTCTGGCGCGAGCAGGGCCTGACGGGCCTCGTCCTATCCGACCGCACCGAATTCGGCCCCTGGTTCGACCATTCGCCGCGCAACGGCCCCGGCGGCTCCCTGGTCGGGTTCTTCGACGGCGGTCCGGCCCAGCGCTGGGCCGATCGCCCGGCCGCGCAACGCCGCGCCCAGGTGCTCAAGGATATCGCCCTCTATCTCGGCGAGGCGGCCCTCTCGCCGGTCGACTATGTGGAGGAGGTCTGGACGCGAGCCCCGCTGCATCGCGGCGGCTATGTCTCGGTTCCTGGCCCTGGCGTCCTGACCAATTTCGGCCCGGCCCTGTTCGAGCCGGTCGGCCGCATCCACTGGGCCGGCACTGAAACCGCCAAGGCCTGGAGCGGCTATATCGATGGCGCCGTCCGCTCCGGCGAACAGGCTGCCGAGGAGGTCGGGCGGCTCCTCTGAGCCGCCTTACCCGGTCAACGCGTCCTGGCGGAATTCCGAGGGCGAGCGGCCATAGGCCTGACGGAAGGCCGCGCCGAAATGGCTGTGGCTGGAGAAGCCGAGCTCCAGGGCGAGCGCCGTCAGATCCTCGCAGCCAGGTAGCAGGTCGAGCGCCCGGGCGAGCCTCAGCCGCATCTGGTAGCGATAGAGCGGCATGCCCTCCACCGCCTGGAACACCTGGGTCAGATAGACCGGCGAGCCGCCCACCTCGGCGGCGATCTCCGACAGCGTCCAACGGCGCGACAGGTCGCTCGCCACCAGCACCTTGGCCCGGTCGGCCAGCTTGCGCCGTCCGGCGCTGGCCGAGGGCGCGACGCCGCCGCGCGGGCCCAACGCCTGCTCCACCAGCGCGATCGCCAGGCTCTCGGCCTCCAGGGGTTCGCTCAGCCCCTGCTCCAGCCGATGGCGCAGCAGGGCGGCCAGGGCCTGGACGCGGGCATCGATGCGCAGCCGGTGCGGCTCGAAGGCGGTCTCCGCGCCGTCCCGCTTCAGCGGCTTCGGCGCCAGCTCCTGCAACAGGGGTTCGGCGATGGCCAGCGACAGGCAGGCCTCGCCGCCGCTCAGCGGATGGCTGATCCGGTAGCCCTCGTCCGCATTGAAGAACAGCACCTGGTTCGCTTCGGCGATGGCCTGGTCGGAGCCCAGGTGGCGGGCGAAGACCCCGCGATAGGGGAAGACCAGTTCGGTCGCCGCCGCGCACTCCTCGGGCCCCTTGTGCCGGCACCCGCCCGGACAGCGGATGTCGCGCAGGGTCAGGCTCGGCGTGCTGAGCAGCACGCGCACCTCGGCCTCCGGCGCCTCTTCGTGCGCCGGCGCCTGTGTCGCGTCCGCCTGAAGCGATGTCATCGCCATGCCTCTTCATATAGGCGCGCCCGGGGTGACAAAACCATTGCGCGAACCCGGTTCGTCATCGCCCGCCCACCGCCAGGCCGAAACTCAGACTGGAGAAGGTGGTTTCGAAGTCGGTCTCCGCCCCCTCCAGCGGCCGCGTCCAGATGACGTTCAGCAGCCAGGTCCCGGTCTTCGGCATGGCGAACTGCGCCCGCCCGGACGTGTCGGTCAGATGGGTCTCGACCGGTGCTTCGTCGTGCGCCAGGTCCGTCAGCTTGATCAGCGCCCCCGCCAGCGGACGCCCGCGATAGATCACCCGCACCGGCAGGTTTGCTGGCCGCGGCAGGGCGTAGGGGCTCACCTCCGGCACGATCTCCAGGGTCAGGCCGACAGGCCGTGTGACCTGGCCTTGGCCGCCGCCGCCCGGACCCACCTGCACGATCGCCTTCGACACCCGCCCATAGGCCTCCGAGCCCTCGGCGCCGGTGCGCCCGGTCCGCGCTCGCAGCGCGATGGCCGGGGTCAGGCCCTCGGCCGCCAGGTAGCCGTTGAACCGCAGGGCCGGCAGGTGGCTCTGGGCCGCGCTGTCGGTCTCCAGCGCCACCACCTGCGTCCCTGGCCGGTCGAACCTCAGCGCCCGGTCGCGCGCCCCTTCGCCGAGCCGCAGGCCTGCGCGCAGGTCGGCCGTCCGCCCGTCGGGACCCACCGCCACGAACCGCATGATCCGCCGAGACGGGATCTGAGACCTCTGCCGCATCGGCCCGTGTCCCACCTGCAGGGTCAGCGGCGTCTCCGCGCCCGGCGCGACCCGATAGGCCTGAGGCTGGACCCAGAAATCGTGCGCCGCCGCCGGCGGGGCGAAGGCCAAGGCGGCCAAGAGGAGGGGGATGCGCATCGGTCCTAGTCCAGGTGGTCGGGGAGATAGCCGGGCGTCACCGTCAGGAAGGGCAAGGCGGCGGCCAGGGCCGCGACAGCGATCAGCCAGCTCGCCACCACCTTCGGCGCGATGCCGCCGCCCCGCTGCACGCACGCCGTCGCGATCGGGAAGGCGATGAGGCCGGCCAGAGCTCGAACCCCATCCAGCCGCGCGCCCGCCACAGAGACCATCGCCCCGGCCCACGCCCCCGCGTTTGCGGCCAGGACCAGCACCACGGCGGGACTCAATCCCCGCGGCGGATAGGTGGCGGCCGCCGTGATCGCCAGACTGGCCCAGCCGCCCAGGAACACCGCCTCCCGCCATGTCGCCGGGAGGGGCGCGAACATGGTCGCCGTCGCCGCCAGAACCGCGAGGGCCAACCCTGCGATCCAAGCCCGCGTCGGCGCGAAGGCCAGCGCCAGGCCCAGTGCGGCGAGCAGCAGGCCGGGCGGCAGGGCGCCGCCCCTCATCGCAGCGCCGCCTGGCCGAGGAACCACAGGCCCGCAGCCGCCACGCATAAGCCCGCGCCCCGCGTCGCGACCGCCCCCACCGGACGATCCTTCAGCGCGCCCAGCCCGATGCCGGCCACGTGCAGCAAGCCGGTCGCCGCCACGAACCCCACGCTGTAACCCACAGGGTCGGCCGCGGACGGCAGCTCCGCGCCATGGGCGTAGCCGTGGCAGATCCCGAAGACCGCGACGATCGCGACCGCCAGCCAGGTCGGCGCCGCATAGGCGGCCGCCACGCAGGCGCCCAGCACCAGCACCGACAGCGCGATCCCGAGCTCCACCGGCGGCGGCGGCAACCCGGCCATGGCCGCCAGCGCGCCCGCGACCATCATCCCCGGGAACACCACCGGCAGCAGATGGACCAGGGGCCGCCCCAGCCAGGCGCCCCACAGCCCCACGCTGACCATGGCCAGCAGATGGTCGGGCCCGCCCAGCGGATGGGCGAAGCCCGAGACGAACCCGCCCGGCAGCCCCGTGCCCGTGTGGGCCAGGGCCGGGGTCGCGGCGCCCGCCGCCGCCAGGCCGCCCAGGATCGAGAGCCTGCGCATGGCGTCAGTATTTCTCCGCCTGGGCGGGCGCCTGGGGCTCGGCGTTCGCCGTCTCCGGCGCGACCAGGAACGGGAAGATCGCGTTCGACGGCGTCTTCTCGTCGCGATGCACGCCGTCGTCGATCCGCGTGTTGGTCCCGTTGGCCAGTTGCGAGCGATAGATGTTCACCGCGTCGTAGGTCGGCGTTCGCCCGCCACAGTCGCGCGCCAGGTCGGCCCGGCCCGACAGCGCCGCCAGCTCCACCGCGAACAGCTGTCCGCAATCGGTGGCCGCGCTGTTCACCCACAGCCGGTCGTCGGCCAGGAGCTTCGCCAGCGGCTGGTAGCGCAGGGCCGCCGCCGCCGCGCGATCGTACAGCCACTGGTCGCCGCACTGGCCGTCCAGGCCGTCATAGAGCCGCAGGCCCACCGCGATCTCATCGACGAACTTGCCGCCCTCCGCCGGCGTCGAGGCGTTGTAGAGTTCCTTGAGGCGATCGCTCTCGTCCGCCGTGCCCAGGGTCGCGAGCAGCGCATTGCCGGTCAGCGGCCGGCCCATCCGGTCGATCTGGCCCTTCGGCGTCACCGTCGCGCCCCAGACGCCCAGGATCGGCCCGCCCTTGGCCACCGCCGCGAGGTCCACCGAGATCACGATCGAGGCCGGCGTCCAGCCCTTCAGGAAGTTGGTCGCAGGTCCGCCGTCAGTGCTGCGCCAGGCCGCTCCGATCGCCGCGGTGGTCGCGGCGTCGAACTTCGGGCACCCGGCCTCGTCCTTGCCCGCGCCCCCCTTCAACGCCGCCTGGGCCACGTTGTAGGCCGCCCGCGTGCCCTTCACATTGTTGAAGAACGGATCGTCCCTCAGGCCGGCGAACACCTTGAACCTGCCGTCGTCGCCGGCCAGCCCTTCGGGCTTGCTCGGGTCGCCGTGCGCATAGTCCTGGTCGCCCACCCGGCACTCGGCCTGCGTCATGCTGGCGAAGGCGCAGACGATCACCGTCGAGGCCTTGGTCTTGCCGAAGGCCGGGCCGCTGTCGATGTGGAAGATATATTGCGCCCGGTCCGAGAAACTGTGGCCGACGATTGTCATCACCAGGTCGAGCTTGCCGCCCGCCGGGTCGGTCCAGGCATAGATATCCCCGATGTCGACCCGCGGATCGGCGATCACGGTGGGCGAATCCAGATGATCCGAGGCCCTGGCCGCGCCGCCGAGCGCCAGCCAGGCCGTCGCCGCCATCGCCGCGCCGGCCATCCACCGGCGCCGTCCTGCAATCCTCATCATGCCTCGCATCCCTTGGCTCGTTCGAGGCGATGCAAGTAGGCCGGGCGGCGGCTCCGCCGCTCTCAAGATCTTTAGCGATCTGCCCGGCGTCCGATCGCTAAAGAAGCTGAGAGCGAGGCGCGCACCGTCGGTGGTCGAACAGCCGGGTTCCAACCCGGAGAGAGCGATGAACCGACGCACCTTCCTGACCGCCGCCGCCGGCGCCGTGCTGGCGCCCGCCCCAGGCGACCTCGACGCCGCCGCCTTCCACGCCGCCCGCCGGTTCGCCGAGACGCCCTTCGGACGCATCGCCTATGTGGAGCGTGGCGCCGGTCCGGCCGCCCTCTTCCTGCACGGCTTCCCGCTGAACGGCTTCCAGTGGCGCGGCGCCCTGCCGCGCCTCGCGCCCCATCGCCGCTGCATCGCCCCGGACCTCCTGGGCCTCGGCTTCACCGAGCCCGCGCCGGACGCCCGCCTCGATCCCCACGCCCAGGCCGAGATGCTGGTCGCCCTGCTCGACCGCCTCGGCGTCGGCGCCGTCGACCTGGTGGCCAGCGACAGCGGGGGCGCGGTGGCCCAGTTGCTGCTCGCCGCCCATCCGGATCGCGTGCGCACCCTCCTGCTGACCAATTGCGACGCCGAGCCCGACAGCCCGCCGCCCGCCCTCCTGCCGGTGATCGGGATGGCCCATGCCGGCGACTATCCCGACCGCTGGCTTGTCCCCTGGCTCGCCGACAAGGTCCTGGCCCGCTCGCCGCAGGGCCTTGGCGGCATGTGCTTCAGCGATCCGCGCCACCCCAGCGACGAGGCGATCGAGACCTATCTCGGCCCCCTGGTCGCGACGCCCGCGCGCAAGCGCCTCACCAACGCCTACGCCATAGGCCTGGAGGCCAATGCGCTGGCCGGTCTCCGCCCGCGGCTCGCCGCGGCTCGCGCCCCGGTCCGCATCCTCTGGGGCGACGCCGACACCATCTTCTCCGCCGAGAGCCCGGCCTGGCTCGACCGTCTGTTTCCCGCCTCGCGCGGCGTCCGCCACCTGCCAGGCGCCAAGCTCTTCTGGCCCGAGGAGTTCCCGGAGATCCTCGCCGAAGAGGCGTTGCGGCTTTGGCGAGGCTGATCGCGTCAGGCGAGATCAAGCTTCACTTTCGTGTCTCCGACGAATCGACTCCGAGTTGCAATATGCCGCTGGTAGCAATCGCCCCGGGCTGTTCCGGCGAGTCGCGCCGGCGGGTTTTGTTCGGGGGTTCTTAGGTGAAAAAGTATCTGGTCGCCGCGGCGTCGGTCGCGGCTGTGGTTTCCGCGGCCAGCGCCGCCAACGCGACGCTCGTGGAGTTCACCGACCCGCCCTTTCCGCAGGTTGTCTCCACGGTCTTCGCCGACGGCACCTTCAGCTATGGTCTTTCGGGCACGCAGGATGACGGGTTCATCGAACTCGGCCTCAACATGGCGGCCAACGCCTATGGCCAGAACGGCGAGTACATCTCGTTCAACGCTCCGGTCACGCTGAACTCGCTGAAGATCGCCCCCTGCACCTTCTGCGGCCTGCCGGCCTCGCTCTACACGGTCAATCTCTACAACGCCGCCTCGGTCCTGATCGGCTCGCAGTCGATCACCGGGAGCAGCACCGAGGAGACCCTGACCTTCGACACGGCGAACGTCTCCAAGGTCGAATTCGACTTCGTCGGCGGCCACCCCTCGTCCATCCCTGGCGATAGCCGCTCCGTGGCCTGGTACCTGGTCCGCGACATCTCCTACACCCTCGGTGGCGGCGGCGTCCCCGAGCCGGCCGTATGGGCCCTGATGATCGGCGGTTTTGGGATGGCCGGCGTGGCGCTGCGGCGCCGCAAGGCCGCCCAAGCCTAGGCTAGGGCGCGGCGGCCGCGATCCGCCGCGCTTCTGCCACCACCTGCGGATGGCGCGGCGCATCGATCTGCGCCAGGCCGATCTCGCGCATCGCCGCGTCCCGATCCCCCAGCGCCGCGTGCAGCCGCGCCAGCTCCAGCCGCAGCCGCGCCTCGTGCGGATGCGCCGCCAGCTCGTGATTGGCCGCGGCGATGGCGTGGTCGACGAACAGCCGCTTCTCCGTCTCCGGTCCCGCCGGCGTCGCCGCCACCAGGGCGGCGGTCTTCACCGCTCGCTCCTGCACCTCGCGCCCGGCGAAGCCCGGCGCGTCCATCGCCCGCTCCAGATAGGCCAGCCGCACCGGCCCGCCCCCGCGCGGCGCCAGCGCCGTCACCAGGTCGCGGCTTGCCCGCATGGTCGGCAGGTTCACCACCCAGAACACCGCGAGCGCCGCCGCCATCGCCCCGACCAGCCGCAGGCCGTCCCCCCGCTGCGGCGCCGCGACCGATGTCGGCCGGGCCCCGCCCGTCCACCCCGCCGCCATGGCCAGCAGCGCCGCCAGGGGCAGCTCGGTCGTCAGACTGTCGAACACCACCAGCCCCTGCACCGCATAGGCGATCAGCCCGCCCAGCAGGGCGATCCGTCCCGCCCGCGACATCGGCGCCCGCCAGATCGCGACCGCTCCACCCGCCACGATCGCCAGCAGGAGCAGCAGGGCCGGCGCGCCGCCCGTCGCCAGCGTGTCGAGATAGAGGTCGTGCGCCCGGTCGAACCAGGGCTCCTCCGCCCTCAGGCCCGGGTCGTAGAAGCGGTTGAAGGCATAGATGAAGCC
>CAMFHW010000005.1 GCA_945952175.1 uncultured Phenylobacterium sp.
AGATCTCGCGCGCCAAGCTCGAGGCCCTGGTCGACGACCTGGTGGCCAAGACCGTCGGCCCCTGCGAGCAGGCGCTGAAGGATGCGGGCCTGAAGAAGTCCGATATCGACGAGGTGATCCTGGTCGGCGGCATGACCCGCATGCCCAAGGTCGTCGAGACCGTGAAGGAGTTCTTCGGCCGTGAGCCGCACACCGGCGTGAACCCCGACGAAGTCGTGGCGCTGGGCGCGGCCGTGCAGGCCGGCGTGCTGCAGGGCGACGTCAAGGACGTGCTGCTGCTGGACGTGACCCCGCTCACCCTGGGCATCGAGACCCTGGGCGGCGTATTCACCCCGCTGATCGAGCGCAACACCACGATCCCGACCAAGCGGTCCCAGACCTTCTCGACCGCGGACGACAACCAGTCGGCCGTGACGATCCGGGTCTTCCAGGGCGAACGCCCGATGGCGCACGACAACAAGCTGCTGGGTCAGTTCGACCTGGTCGGCATCCCGCCGGCGCCGCGCGGCGTGCCGCAGGTCGAGGTCACCTTCGACATCGACGCCAACGGCATCGTCAACGTCTCGGCGCGCGACAAGGCGACGTCGAAGGAGCAGTCGATCCGCATCCAGGCCAATGGCGGTCTCTCCGACGCCGACATCGAGGCCATGGTCCGCGAGGCCGAGAGCAACAAGGCCGACGACGAGAAGCGCAAGGCGGTGGTCGAGGCCAAGAACCACGCCGAGGCCCTGATCCACTCGACCGAGAAGGCGCTCGCCGAGCACGGCGACAAGATCGGCCAGCCGGAGAAGGACGCCATCACCACCGCCATCGCCGACCTCAAGTCGGCGACCGAGGGTGACGACGCCGAGGCCATCGCGGCCAAGACCCAGACCCTGGCCCAGGCCTCGATGAAGCTCGGCGAAGCCATGTACGCGGCCCAGCAGGGCGGCGGCGAGGCGGCCACGGAAGCCTCGGGCGGCGACGATGTGGTCGACGCTGAGTTCGAGGAAGTCAGCGACGAAGACGGAAAGAAGTCGGCGTGACGTTCAGTCCCATGGCGATCCTTCGAATCTCGTGTGAGAAGGACGCCATGGGGACGTCGCCGCCGCCTTCGCGGAAGCAAGCCTCCGCCCGACTCGGCATCTATTTTGCTAGCCTTGCAGTCGGGCGGAGGTCATCCCACCTCCATCATCATGATCCTTTGAGCGCCTGAATTTCGATGCGGGACTATTACGAGATCCTGGGCGTTAGCCGCGGTTGCGACGACGCCGCGCTGAAGGCCTCCTTCCGCAAGCTCGCCATGGAGCACCACCCCGACCGCAACGGCGGGTGCGAGGAAGCGGCGGGCCGGTTCAAGGAAATCAACGAGGCCTATTCGGTCCTGTCGGACGCCAAGAAGCGCGCCGCCTACGACCAGTTCGGCCATGCCGGCGTGAACGGCCACGGCGGCGGCGGGCCCGGCGCGGGCTTCGCCGATGTGAACGACATCTTCTCCGAGGTGTTCGGCGACGTCTTCGGCGACATGTTCGGCGGGCGGCGCCAGCGCACCGGCCCGGCCCGCGGCCAGGACCTGCGCTACGACCTGGAGATCAGCCTCGAGCAGGCCTATGCCGGCGCCGAGGTCGAGATCACCGTGCCGGCCTCCATGACCTGCGACGACTGCGAGGGCTCCGGCTGCGCGCCGGGAACCAGCCCCACGGTCTGCGGCTCCTGCGGCGGCGCCGGGCGCGTGCGCGCCAGCCAGGGCTTCTTCTCCATCGAGCGGGCCTGCCCGCGCTGCGGCGGCGCCGGCCGCCTGGTGCTCGACCCCTGCAAGACCTGCCGCGGCCACGGCCAGCTGCGCAAGGATCGCACCCTGCAGGTGCGCATCCCCGCCGGCGTCGACGACGGCGCCCGCATCCGCCTGGCCGGGGAGGGCGACGCCGGGGCCCGTGGCGGCCCGCGCGGCGACCTCTACATCTTCCTGTCCGTGACCCCGCACGAGCTCTTCGAGCGCGACGGCCTGGACCTGCTCTGCACCGTCCCCGTGCCGATGACGGTGGCCGCCCTCGGCGGCGCCATCGAGGCGCCCTGCCTGCTCGGCGGCGAGAACTGCGACGGCAATTGCAAGATCGAGGTCAACGTGCCGGAAGGCGCCCAGACCGGCCGCACCGTGCGCCTGAAGGGCAAGGGCATGCCGTCCCTGCGTTCGCGCGAGCGCGGCGACCTCGTGGTCGAGCTGTTCGTCGAGACCCCGGCCAAGCTCAACGCCAGGCAGAAGGCGCTGATGCGCGAGTTCGCCGAACTGTGCGGCGAGGCCCAGCACCCCAAGTCGGCCAACTTCATCGGCAAGGCCAAGCGCTTCTGGGAAGACGTGACGGGCGCCTGAGGCGCCTCAGGCGGTGGGCCCGCGCCGGACCGGCGATTCAGCAGCTTGAAGACCTGGCGCCGCCGCCGCCGTGGCGCGGCGCGTGCCGCCTTGTCCCGGTCAACGCAAAGGCTAAGCTTGCGCCACCCTGCCAGCGCGAGGCCCCGATGAGACGAGTATGCGCCGCGATTGCCGCCGCTCTCGGCGTGGTCGCCACGGCTGCGCTCCCGGCCAACGCGGCGGATCTCCACGGCGCGGTCAACGGCTGGCGCGCCGCCCACGAGCGCGAGGTGGTCGACCTGCTCGCCGACCTCACCGCGCTGCGCAGCGTCGCGGTGGATCCCGCCGGGCTCCAGGCCACGGCCGACCGCCTCCAGGCCGAGCTGGCGCGCCGCGACTTCAAGGCTCGACAGCTCTCCGCCGGCCCGGGCGCTCCCCCGGTCGTCTATGCCGAGCGGGTCACGCCCGGCGCCAGGCGGACGGTGGTGTTCTACGCCCATTATGACGGCCAGCCGGTCAATCCGGCCCAATGGCGGTCGGACCCCTTCACGCCCACCCTGCGCGCCGGCCTCGCACCCGACGCCGTCGTCGTGGACTGGCGCGCCGCCAAGCCGCCCTACGATCCGGAATGGCGCCTGTTCGGGCGCGCGGCCAGCGACGACAAGTCCTCGATCGTGGCCTTCCTGGCGGCCCTCGACGCCCTGAAGGCGGCCCATCGCGCGCCTTCGGTGAACATCAAGGTGTTCTGGGAGGGCGAGGAGGAGCGCAACTCGCCGCATCTCGAGCAGGTCCTGAACGAAAACCGCGCCCTGCTCGCCGCCGATCTGTGGCTGATCGGCGACGCCCCGCTGCACCAGTCGCGCCGCCGCACCCTCTATTTCGGCGCCCGCGGCGACACCGACGTCGAGGCCACCGTCTATGGCCCGGCGCGGCCCCTGCATTCCGGCCACTACGGCAACTGGGCGCCGAACCCCATCGCCATGGCCGCGCAGCTGATCGCCGACCTGCGCGATCCCCAGGGCAATATCCGCATCCCCGGCTTCGACGCCGATGTGCGCCGCCTCAACGACGCCGAACGCAAGGCCATCGCCGATCTGCCGCCGATCGAGGACCAGCTGCGGCGCGAACTCCTGCTGGCCCGCGCCGAGACCGACGAGGGCCTCACCGCCTCGACCATGCGGCCGGCCCTGAACATCGACGCCATCCGCGCCGGCGACGGCGGCCGCGCCATTCCCGCCGAGGCCGTCATCTCGATGGACTTCCGCCTGGTGCCCGATGAGACGCCGGAGCGGGTGCAGGCCCTGTTCGAAGAACGCCTGCGCGAGCTGGGCTGGACCGTCGTTCACGCCGATCCGGACGCCGCCACCCGCGCCGCCAGTCCGAAACTGATCAAGCTCGTCTGGGGCGGCGGCTATCCGGCCCTGCGCAGCGACATGACCACGCCGCAGGCCAGGGCCGTCGTCGAGAGCGCGCAGCGGGCCGCCGGCGGCCCCGTCGCCCTCCTGCCTATGATGGGCGGCAGCGTGCCGATCTATCTGTTCGCCAAGGTCATGGGCGCGCCGGTCGTCGGCCTGCCGATCGCCAGCCACGACAACAACCAGCACGCCGCTAACGAGAACGCCCGCCTGCAGAACCTGTGGGACGGCATCGACACCTATGCCGGCATGATCGGCGATCTGCGCTGGTGAGACCCGGGCGGCTGGCCTTAGTCAGATCGGCGGGCTGCGGACACAGCGAACGTCGGCAACGGGTGGAATGCGGCCATCGGCGATGTAGGGTGCCAGCATGCCCGCGCAACCGCAGCACGTTCTCGATGAGATTGCGAAACATCGCCGAGCGCCCGCATTTCTGAAGGCAGTGCTCGCAGGGGATCGGAAGGCGGCGCGTCGGCATCTCGCTCGCATCTTCAAGTGGGACGACCAGACGGCTTGGTACATGGTCGAGCACTTCATGGAGGAGCCTGAGCGGACGCATCTTCGCCAGCGAATAGAGGGGGGCGAGTAAGTTCAGCCCTGCGGAGGAGCGCGCTGGTGAGCGTCCGCAGTGGGTCGATCACAGTCATCGGCCCCACGCCCCGAAGCGGACCTCCTCAGCCCAGCAGCTTGCGGATATCCGGCCAGACGTAGCTGACCTCATAGAGCAGGCCGCCGGGGCCGGGCTCCTGGCGGGGGCTCTCGGCCTTGCCGCCGAGATGTTCGTAGAAGCGCCGCGCCGGCAGGTTGTCGCGCAGGGTCGAGATCATCAGCGAGCGCGCGCCCATGTCGGCGAACACCCGGGCCGCGGAAATCAGCAGCCGCCGCCCCAGGCCCACGCGCTGGGCGAACAGCCGTACATAGAGGGTCTGGATCTCCGCCTCGCCCTGACGGCGGCTGCGCGACGGCCCGCCCGCCACATAGCCCACCAGACCGTCGCGGTCGGCGGCGGCCAGGGTCGCGCTGTGCGGTTCGGGCCGCACCAGGCTGCGATAGAAGCGCTGGGTGTGCTGGGCCACGCTCATGCGGTCCAGGTACGAATCGGCGATCAGGCCGCGATAGCTCTCGCGCCACGAGGCCACGTGCACCTCGGCCAGCGCCAGGGCGTCGTCGGGTCCGGCGGGGAAGATCACATGGTCCAAGGTCGCCTCGCGCACACTTAACCACAGCTTGGGAGCCGCGGGCTCCTGTTCAAGAGGCCGCAGGGCTGACGCCGCAGGCCCATCCCGCTAACCTCGCGCGGATCATGAACGCCCTGAGTCCCTCCCAGGCCCCGACCTTGCCCGACGCGGCCGGCGCGACGCCGGTCATGGCCCAGTATTTCGAGGCCAAGGCGCGCCAGCCGGACGCCCTGGTCTTCTTCCGCATGGGCGACTTCTACGAGCTGTTCTTCGAGGACGCCGAGAAGGCGGCCGCGGCGCTCGGCATCACGCTCACCGCCCGGGGCAATCACGGCGGCGCGCCGATCCCCATGTGCGGCGTGCCGGTGCATGCGGCCGAGGCCTATCTCGCCAAGCTGATCCGCGCCGGGTTCAAGGTCGCCGTCTGCGAGCAGATGGAGGACCCCGCCGAGGCCAAGCGGCGTGGCTCCAAGATCGTGCGGCGCGAACTGACGCGGGTGGTCACGCCGGGCACCCTCACCGAGGACGGCCTGCTCGACGCCCGCGGCGCCAACCGCCTGGCCGCCGTGGCGGTCCGCGCCGGCGCGGCCGCGGTCGCCAGCGTCGAGCTTTCCACCGGCGAGGTCGAGTGCTGGGCGGTGATGCGCGACGGCCTGGCCTCGGCGCTCGCGGCCCTCGGCCCGTCCGAGATCCTGGTCCCCGACCGCCTGTTCTCCGACGAAGGCCTGAACGCCGCCCTGCGCTCGGCCGGCGGGGTGGTCCAGCCCATGCCCTCGGCCCTCGCTGAACCCGGCGCGTCGGAGGCGCGGCTGAAGCGGCTCTATGGCGTCGAGACCCTCGACGGCTTCGGCGCGCTGTCGGGCGCGGAGGTCTCGGCGCTCGGCCTGATCGCGGCCCACCTGGAGACCACCCAGGCCGGCCGGCTCCCGGCGCTCACCGCCCCGCGCCGGGCCGGCGAGGCCGACGTCATGGCCATCGATCCGGCCACTCGCACGAGCCTGGAGATCGAGCGCAGCCTGTCCGGTTCGCGCGAAGGCTCGCTGCTGGGCGCCATCGACCGCACCATCACCGCGCCCGGCGCGCGCCTATTGGCCGCCCGCCTGGCCCGCCCGCTGCTGGATCCGGCCGCCATCGAGGCGCGGCTCGATGCGGTGGGCTGGTTCGTCGAGCATCGCGGCCATCGCCAGCGCCTGCGCGAGCAACTGCGTGGCCTGGGCGACATGGCCCGCGCCCTGTCCCGCCTGGCCCTCGGCCGCGGCGGTCCGCGCGATCTCGGCTGCCTGCGCGATGGACTCGGGACGGGCGAGGCGATCGCCCGCCTGTTCGCCGACACGCCGGCGCCCCTCGATCCGCCGCCGCCTCCGGAGATCGCCCAGGCGCTCGCCGCCTTCGATCCGGTGCGTCGCGAGGCTCTGGCCGAGTTCCGCCGCATGCTGCAGGCCGGCCTCGGCGACGACCTCCCGGCGCTTGCCCGAGACGGCGGCTTCGTCGCCGCCGGCGTCCGCGCCGAGCTCGACCAGGCCCGCGCCCTGCGCGACGACAGCCGCCGGGTGATCCTGGCCCTGGAGAGCCAGCTCGCCGGCCAGAGCGGGGTCGCGCTCAAGGTGCGCCACAACGCCGTGCTGGGCTATTTCGTCGAGACCACCGCCAAGGCGGCCGAGCCGCTGATGGCGGCGCCGCTGAACGCCACCTTCATCCACCGCCAGACCCTGGCCAACCAGGTTCGGTTCACCACCGTCGAACTCGCCGAGCTGGACGCCAAGATCGCGCAGGCCGCGGAGCGGGCGCTCGCCATCGAGCTCTCGACCTTCGAGGCCTGGCGCGAGGCCGCGCGCGAGATCGCCGCCCTGATCCAGGCCGCCGCCGAGGGCGCCTCGCGGCTGGACGTCGCCTCGGGCCTGGCCGAGTGGGCCGATGATGTCGGCGCCAGCCGCCCGCAGATCGACCGTTCCACCGCCTTCGAGGCCGAGCAGGCGCGCCACCCGGTGGTCGAGGCTTCGGTCAAGCGGGCGGGCGAGCCCTTCACCCCCAACGACTGCCGGCTCGACGGGCAGGGGATCGCCGGCGCGCGCCTGGCCCTGGTCACCGGCCCCAACATGGCCGGCAAGTCGACCTTCCTGCGCCAGAACGCGCTGCTGGCCGTGCTGGCCCAGGCCGGCTGCTATGTGCCGGCCCAGCGGCTGCGCCTCGGCGTGGTCGACCGGCTGTTCAGTCGGGTGGGGGCGGGGGACGACCTGGCCCGCGGCCGCTCCACCTTCATGGCCGAGATGGTCGAGACGGCGGCCATCCTCACCCAGGCCACGCCGCGCTCCCTGGTGATCCTCGACGAGATCGGTCGCGGCACCGCCACCTATGACGGCCTGGCCATCGCCTGGGCCTGCGCCGAGGCGCTGCACGAGACCAACCGCTGCCGGGGCCTGTTCGCCACCCACTATCACGAGCTCGCCGTGCTCGAGGGCCGCCTCGCCCACGTGGCCAACCTCTCGCTGAAGGCGAAGGAATGGAACGGCGATCTGATCTTCCTGCACGAGGCGGGCCCCGGTCCGGCGGACCGGTCCTATGGCGTGCAGGTGGCCAAGCTAGCCGGCGTGCCGCCGCCGGTCGTGGCGCGAGCCCGCGAGGTGCTGGAGCGGCTGGAGCGCGAGGCCGGCGCGCCGGCCCATCTCGACGACCTGCCCCTGTTCGCCGCGACGGCCCCCGGCGTCGCCGAGAGCCACGGCCCGAGCCAGGTCGAGGCGGCGCTGGCCGAGCTGGATCCCGACGGCATGAGCCCGCGCGAGGCCATGGCGGCCCTCTACCGCCTCAAGGGCCTGATGTGACGATCAAGGCCCTGATGGTCGACGTGGACGGGGTGATCGTCCACCCGGCCTATCCCGGGGGCTGGGCCGAACGGC
This sequence comes from uncultured Phenylobacterium sp., assembly GCA_945952175.1. GTDB lineage: Bacteria > Pseudomonadota > Alphaproteobacteria > Caulobacterales > Caulobacteraceae > Phenylobacterium. The sequence continues at coordinate 7,817 of CAMFHW010000005.1, forward strand.
TGGAAACCGACCTCGGCCTGCGGTCCGCCGATCTGCAGGAGTCTTTCTTCAAGCCTCATTGGGAAGACGTGATGCTGGGGCGCGCCGACCTCCACGAGCGCCTCGCGCCGGTGTTGCGAAAGATCGCGCCGCATCTGACCAGCAAAGACCTCGCCGAATACTGGTTCGCCAAGGATGCACGTCTGGACGAGGCCCTGCTGGCCGATCTCGCGAGGCTCCGCGCCGGTGGCGTGGCGCTCCATCTCGCCACGGTCCAGGAGCATCATCGCGCCCGCTTTCTGTGGAACGAACTCGGGTTGTCCGACCGTTTCGAGGCGATGCACTACGCGGCCGATCTGGGCTGCGCCAAGCCGGACCCGGCCTTCTTCCGCGCCATCGAGACGCGCACCGGCTTCCAGTCCTCGGAACTGGCGCTGCTGGACGACAGGCCCGGCAATATCGAGGGCGCCAGGGGTTGTGGCTGGGCCGCCGCGCTTTGGCACGGAACCTGCAGCTTGACCGAGGTGTTAGTCGATTTGGGGCTGGATCCGCGGTAACGCCGTGGCCTCTAGCGTTTCGGTCGTCATCTTTGCTTCGCAAGATTTCGTTTCTTCTTCTTGCGAGGCGCGGCCGAATAACCTTAAGCGGCTGTCCGGCGGCGCGAGGGGGTTAACTCCAATCGCTTCCGGCCGTCGCTTTGGGCCTTGTGGCGAAAACCTTATTCGAGGGGAAACCCAAGAAAAGCGTCCTGCGATCTCTACGTTTCGGCGTAGACCGACCGGTAAACAGGCGTTAAGGTGATTTCAGCCGCTGGGAAAAACGCTGTTTTCTGCGCGCATGTCTCCTTCCAGGGGAATCTTCTGGATCGGGTGCACGTTCAGGGTGACAGGGTTAGACGGTAAGTATGCGTAACCCGTATGAATGGGGTGACTTCAGCGATCCGGTCTCCGATGGGTGTATCCGTTTGGGGTTCGGACATAGGGGATTGGGAAATGGTTTCGGTTAGAAATCTGCTTTGCGCGAGCGCTTTCGCGTTGGTGTCCGTGGCGGCTACTCATGCGTCCGCGGCCACCGAGGTCTACGTTTCGAACGTGACCGAATACGGCCCGGGTAAGGTCACTGTCACGGGTCCTGGTCTGTTCAAGAACCCGGACGCCACTGGCCTGGAAATTACCTACAACTTCGGCGTCGGCCCGGGTGATCCGGACTTCACCGTTCTGGGCTTCTGCATCAACCTGTTCCTGGGCATCGGCGTGCCGGCTCAGTACCATGTTGATAACCTGACCACCGACGGCCACGGCAACGCCCTGACCTCGACGCAGGTTTCCGAGATCTACGGCCTGGCCGCTCTCGGCTCGAACCTGTTCAAGATCGGCGCTCCGGACCTGGCCAACAAGCTGGCCGGTATCCAAGGCGCGATCTGGGCGATCGAGTACCCGGCCTACACGGTTGCGGGCGGCACTTCGGCCATCAACTCGTACATCAGCTCCTACGTGGCGATGGCGCCGAGCCTGCACGGCAACGCCTACGTCCTGCTCTCCGACGACGGCAAGTCGCAAGGCTTCGTCATCGGCGTGCCGGAACCGGCCACCTGGGCGATGATGATCCTCGGCTTCGGCGCGGTGGGCATGATGCTCCGCTCGCGTCGCCGCGCGGTCCTGGCCGCCTAAGTAAGCTTAGGGTTCACTGTAAAAGTTTGCGCCGCTGGTCTCCGGACCAGCGGCGCTTTCTTTTTGGGCGGCTCGCGTTTCGGAGCCGGCCTATTCCGCGGCGGTCTTCAGCCCCTGCGGCGCGCGCGAGCGGTGATAGGGGCGGTCGCCCAGCACGGTGGCGCGGTTCATGATCCGGCGGTGGGGCAGGTAGTCGTTCACTGCATAGTGCTGGGTCACCCGGTTGTCCCAGAAGGCGACGGCGTTCTCGCTCCAACGCCAGCGCACCAGGAACTCCGGCTTCTGGATATGCTCGAACAGCATGTTGAGGATCGCGTCGCTCTCCTTGCGGCGCAGGCCCTTGATCCGCTCGGTGAAGCCGAAATTGACGAACAGTCCGTCCTCGCCCGTCTCCGGATGGGTGCGCACCACCGGGTGCAGCACCGGCGGGTGCTCGTCCATCGCCTTGCTGTGCTTGTCCTCGCCCGCGCCCTTGGCGACGATCCCGCGCTGCGGGAAGCCGCGGGCGAAGTCGTGCACCGCGTCCAGCCCGCTCAGGAACTCGCGGAAGGTCGGCGACAGCGCCTCATAGGCCGCCTTCATGTTCGACCAGATGGTGTCGCCCCCGTTCGGCGGCAGATGCTTGGCGTAGAGGATCGAGGCCATGGGCGGCGTCTCGATGAAGGTGACGTCCGTGTGCCAGCTGTCGTTGTCGGTCGGGTTGCCGGCGTGGTTGTCCAGGATGAACAGCTCCGGCGCCTCGGGCACGCCCGGATAGAGCGGATGGGTGTGCAGGGCGCCGAACCGCGCGGCGAAGTCGCGGTGCTGGACCGGGCTGATGTGCTGGTCCTCGAAGAAGATCACCTGGTGCTTCAGCAGCGCCGCGCGGACCTGCGCCAGTTGCTCGTCGTCCAGCCGTTGCGCCAAGTCGACGCCCTCGATCAGGGCGCCGATGGTGGGGGTGAGCGGGGTGACCTGGAACCGGGGCATGAACCTCTCCCTTTTCCGGTCATCTAAGCCTTCCACCCCGGCCTGCGCCAGAGCCGGCCTGTCGGGAATCACCTAGGATGACGCCATGTCCAGCCCGCCCGGCCTGCCCGAATTCGACCTGCCGATGATCTTCGGGGACAAGGTGGCGGGGCTCGGCTTCCAGGCTGGCACCTTCCGTGTCGCGCTCGCCGCCGCCGTGGCCGACGAGACCGGCCAGACCCAGGTCGTGAAGTCCGGCTTCCTGATCCTCAGCCCCGAGGGCATGGTCGAGCTGCGCAGCCAGATCGACCAGATGCTGGGCGAACTCGAGCGCCGCGGTCTGATCAACCTCAAGCCCGACAAGCTCGACGGCTAGCCGATCGCGCGGCGCCGTTGCGGCTCGGCCGCGAGGGCCAGGCTCGCCGGCTCCAGGACCGGCATGGCCGCGGCCTTGGCCGGCTTGGCCTTCCGCGTGGGGGCGGCCGGCCGCGCCGCCGGACGCCGCGACTGGGCCACGCCCTGCGCCAGGCCGGACACCAGGCCCACGCTCGCCGCCGACACCGCCAGGAACCCGCCGAGCGCGGCGAGGCTCGCCGCATCCGGCGCGCCCAGGCCTGGACCCAGGCAGACGAAGGCCACCAGGGCCGAGAGCGCCGTCGCCGCGAGGGCCGGCTTCGGCCCCATCGCCCAGGCGCAGAGCGGCGCCACCGGATAGAAGGCCGCATAGGCGTCGCGCCCAAAGGCTGGCTGCAACACGAAGCCCACCAGCAGGCCCGCCGCGACCACGGTCGCGACCTTCGCCCAGCGCAGTCTGGCGTTGCGCCGGGCTTCGCGCGCTAAGTTGCCGGGAAGCTTATGGAAAATCGAGCCTTGGTACGTCAACTGACACGCTCTCCTCGGTCACGCGCCACCGACGCGTGCGTGTGGCTTAACGCCTCCTATGTGTCAGCGAAATGTCATTGCGCCTTAATCGGCGGTTTTGCGCCCAGCTCCATGATCAGCTTGGTCAGCAGATAGGTCCGGGGCGTCACCGACTTCAGGTCCATCCACTCCTTTTCGGAGTGGAAGTCGCCGCCCACCGGGCCCAGTCCGTCCAGGGCCGGCGTGCCGGCCTCGTGGCTCAGCGCCGATTCCGACGCCCCGCCGTTGCCGCCGAAGCCCAGGGTCATGCCTAGGCCCGCATAGATCGCCGCCGCCCGCTCAGCCAACGCGTCCGTCGACGGATTGTTCGGCAGGGGCGGGAAGGAGGTCTCGCGGCTCACCGTCACCTTGGTGTCCGGCACCACCGTGGTCTTGGCCGATTCCTCGAAGGCGGCCTGCACCTTGTCGATGTCGCCCTTCTCGCGCATCCGCACATTGATCTGGGCGCGCGCGTTCTCAGGGATGATGTTGTAGCGGCTGCCGGCCTGGATGATCGTGACGTTCGAGGTCAGGCCCGAGCCGGAATGCGGGAACTGTTCGTTGGCGGCCAGTTGGTGCATCAGCTCCACCGCCGCGTTGCGCCCGTCCTGCGGCGCGACGCCGGCATGGGCCGCACGGCCCTTCACGTCGATGTCGATGGTCGAACTGCCCTTGCGCCACACGGTCACCGCGTCCGGCGGATCGCCCGGCTCCAGGTTCAGTTCGACGTCGTGGGCCTTCACCAGCCTGTCGATCAGGGCCCGCGTGCCCGGCGAGCCGCGCTCCTCGCTGGTCTCGATCAGCAGGGTGATCTTCGCATAGTTGGTGAAGCCCAGGTCCTTCAGGATCTTGAGCGCGGTGATGGCTTCGACCACCCCGCCCTTCTCGTCGCCGACGCCCGGCCCGCGCACCCGGTCGCCCTCGATCGTGAACGGCCACTTGGCGACCGTGCCCGGTCCGAACACCGTGTCGAGGTGGCCGATCAGCAGGATCTTCGCCTTGCCGGTCCCGGTGAAGGTGGCGACCGTATTCTCCGGCAGGCCCTCGATCTCGGCGGGAACCGACTCAACACCGGCGCCCAGCGCCTTCAGACGCGCGGTCAGGACGGCGGCGACCTTGCGCCCGCCCTCGACGTCGCCGGTGCCCGAATCGATGCTGACCACCTCCTTCAGGAGGTCGAGCTGGGCTGGGCGCGCGGCCTCGGCGGCGGCCCACACCTTGGCGTCCTTAGCCACCTTGGGGGCCACCTTGGGCGGCGCCTTCGCCGGCGCGGCCTCAGCCCCCGCCGCCAGGGCCAGAGCCATCGCCACCCCGGCCGCCATGCCTGCCTTGCGCATCGTCATCCCCTCACGCGGAACCGCGAATCGCCGCGACCATGGCCGCGCCCGGCGCGCGCCGCAACGCTTGCGGCCGAATTGACAGCCTAAAGTCCTGGCGCGCCTGTCTGGCGTTCGCTCTGATGGGCCGTCGAATCGGGAAGGGGCTCTTCATGGCGACGCCGGCTTTGCGCGGACGCGTCGGTCCGGGCGCGATCGTCGCGCTCTGCTTCGTGGTGGCCGCGCTCGAAGGCTACGACATTCAGGCGTTCGGCATCGCCGCCCCCCGCCTCGCGCCCGAGCTGCATCTCGGTCCCAGCCAGGTCGGCTGGGCCGGCAGCGCCGCCATGCTGGGCTTGATGCTGGGCGCTTTCGTCGGCGGCGGCCTCGCCGACCGTATCGGCCGCAAGCCCGTGCTCGTCGCCTCCGTCGCCGCCTTCGGCCTCTTCTCCATCGTCACCGCGCTGACCCACACCTACGAGACCCTGGCCCTGGCCCGCTTCCTCACAGGCCTCGGCTTCGGCGGCGCCATGCCCAACCTGATCGCGGTCGCCGGCGAGATCAGTTCGGCCAACCGCCGCGCGGCCACCACCACCAGCATGTTCTGCGGCATCCCGGCCGGCGGCTCGGCGGTGGCCCTGCTGGCCCAGCTCGGCGGCGCGTCGCTCGACTGGCGCACCCTATTCCTGATCGGCGGCGCCCTGCCGCTGCTGGTCGCGCCCCTGATCGCGCTCCTGCTGCCCGAGACCCGGCCGCAGCCCGATCCGTCGGCGGACCGCCGCCTGGTCCACACCCTGGCCGGCGAGGGGCGCGGGCTGGCCACCCTGCTGCTCTGGCTGCTGATCGGGCTCGACCTCCTGGTCACCTATCTGATGGTCAACTGGCTGCCGACGCTCACCGTCGCGCGCGGCTTCTCGCCCGTGGTCGGCGCCACCGCCTCCCTCTGGTTCAACGGCTTCAGCGTGGTCGGCGCCCTCGTGCTCGGCCGGGTCGCCGACCGCATCGGCTACGCCGTGCCCGCGGTGCTCACCTTCGTCGGCCTCGCCGCCGGGCTTTATGGCCTGGCCTCGACCCAGGCCCTGCCCAGCCTGCTCGGCTTCGCGGCGGTCTCGGGCTTCTTCGTGGTCGGCGGCGCCTATGTGATCTACGCGCTCGCCCCGCTCTACTATCCGCCCCAGGCCCGCGCGATCGGCGCCGGCGCGGCCATCGGCGTCGGCCGGCTGGGCTCCATCGCCGGCCCCGCCATCGCCGGCCAGCTCCGCGCCGCCGGCCAGACCCCGGCCCAGGTCCTCCAGGCCATGATCCCCGTCGCCCTGCTCGGCGCCGCTACCGCCCTCATCCTGGTCCTCACCCGCAAGCCCCGCACGGATTGAAAGAGCGCCACGGAAGACACGGACGCCCCAGCAGCCACTCCGCGCGCAGCGCGATCAAACCCCGGCCTCTCCGAACCCCGTTCGTGTTTTTCGTGTTTTTCGTGGTTCCAAATCTTCAAACGTTTCCGACGCGTCGAGGCCGCAAGTCGGGACCACGAAAAACACGAAAAGCACGAACGCCTTGCCTGAAGCTCAGCGGATCGAATGACGGCGCGCTTCGCGCGCTCTTGTCCGTGTCCGTCCGCGTTTTCCGTGGCCAACCTTATCGGCGCCAGGGCCTCACGCGGCCAGGCGGCGTGGCCAGCCGGTAGTCGACGTGCTGCTTGTCGAAGTTCGGCCCGTAGAACGGATCGTCGTCCAGCACAGCCGCCCAACGCCGGCGCATCACCTCGACCTCGCGCCGGAACCGCTGCGCCTTCTCGTCGGTCTCGTCCGAACCCCGGGACGCCGATTCCAAGTGATAGAGCGTCGCCAGCGGCGTCCAGACGATCCGGTAGCCCGCCGCGCCGATCTTCAGGCACAGGTCGACGTCGTTGAACGCCACGGCCAGCTCGCCCGCGTCCAGCCCGCCCACCTCGTCGAACACCGCTTTGCGCATCGCCAGGCAGGCCGCCGTCACCGCCGAGACGTTCCGCGCCAGCCGCAGGTGGTTGAAATAGCTCTTCTCCACCGAGCGCGCGCCGGAATAGAGGTGCCCGGCCACGTGCGGATTGCCGCCGCCGCCGACGCCCAGGATCACGCCCCCGTGCTGCATGCGGCCGTCGGCATAAAGCAGGCGCGCGCCCACCGCGCCGACCTCCGGCCGCACGGCCTGGGCCACCATGTGGGTCAGCCAGTCGGGCTCGATCACCGCCACGTCGTTGTTCAGCAGGACGATCACCTCGCCCTTGGCCTGCGCCACCGCTGCATTGTTGATGGCCGAATAGTTGAAGGGCCCCGGCGCCGGCAGGATCCGTACCCGTGGGTCGGTGGCGATCTTGCGGAACAGGGCGTGGGTCTCGGGCTCGACGCTGTCGTTGTCGACGACGATCAGCTCCAGCGGCCCATAGGCGGTTTTCTCCAGCACGCCCTCGATGCAGCGCTTCAGCAGGCTCGCCCGGTCGCGCGTCGGCACGATCACCGAGACCAGGGGCAGGGGGGAGGGGGCGGGCCGCTTCACCACCAGATAGGCCGGCGCCTTGGTCAGCGGCTCGACCACGGCGCCGGCGGCGCCGGTCCGCGCCAGGTGCTCCGACACCGCGCGCTGGGCCGCGTCGCGGCAGCGCTCCAGGGCGGTTTGCGAGAACGAGGTCCCACCCTCGCCCTGGCGCCAATGATAGAGGATCGCCGGCACATGGCGGATGCGAGCCGGCGGCACGGCCTCGGCCAGGCGCAGGGCCAGGTCGAAGTCCTGGCTCCCCTCAAACCCCTCGCGGAAGCCGCCGATCGCCTCGGCCACCGAGCGCCTGACCACGCACAGGTGCTTGACCATATTCTGGCCGAGCAGGAGTTCGGGGTTCCAGCCGGTCTTGAAGTGCGGCTCGAACCGGTGGCCCTGGTCGTCGATCTTGTCCTCGTCCGAATAGAGAAGATCGGTCTGCGGATGATCCGCGAGCTCGGCGGCGATCTCGTAGAGTGCGTTGGGCGCCAGCAGGTCGTCGTGATCCATCGGGGCTATGAAGGCGCCGGTCGCCAGCGCCAGGGCCGAATTGCTGGCCGCGCTGATGTGGCCGTTCACCGGCCGCCGCACGAGCCTGATCCGCGGCTCGCCCGCCGCCTCGGCCTCAAGCAGCGCCCAGGTCTCCGCGCCCGGCGAGGCGTCGTCGGCGATGCAGAGCTCCCAGTGCGGGTAGAGCTGGCCCTTCACCGAGGCGATGGCCTCGCGCAGGTGGCGAGGCTCCGTCGCATAGACCGGCATCACCAGCGAGATGGTCGGCGGATCGGCCATCCGCGCCACATGGGCGGCGATCGCGGCGCGGTCCGCGTCGCTCAGGGTGTCGTTGTCGGCGATCCAGCGCTGGTATTCGAAGTCGGTCAGGTAGTGCTCTTCCAGCACCGCCTGGATGAACTGGCTGGCCAGTTCGAAGCGGGTCGCCTTCACGGCCAGCGCATGCAACGGCTTGTGGATCGCCGGGTGCTTGCGCACCTTGCCCATGATCGCGACGGGGATCGGCCGAACCATCGCCCAAACCCGATCCCTGATCCGCATCCCGCTCCTCGATGGCTCCGCTGGGGGCTCTCTATAGTGACATAGTCCCCACCACGCCATCGCACCCCTCTCGGCATGGGCGCGCACTGGTGTATGAGGCGTGCGTGCCGCCTCCGCCATCCCCCTCCGCCCGTCTTCGCAGCCTCGCCGGTCGCGTCCGCCGCCGGCTGGCCTGGGCGACGCGCACCACGGTCATCGCCGACGACAGCGGCCGCATCGTCGCCCCGCATTTCGACGCCGCCTTCTATCGCGCCCGCAATCCCGACGTGACCGCCGCCGGGGTCGACCCCTTGGCCCACTTCCTGGCCTATGGCTGGAAAGAAGGCCGCGATCCCAGCCCCGACTTTTCGATCGAGGCCTATCGCGAGATGAACCCGGACGTGGGCGAGGACCTCAATCCCTTCGTCCACTACATCACCATCGGCCGCGCCCAGGGCCGCTCCGGCAAGCGCGAGCTCGGCTTCCGCTATGAGATCATCGCCAAGCTCGGGACGATGGAGGATCGTGTCGCCGCCTATCGCGACGCCCCACGCAAGGCCGCGCCGGCCGCCGACCTTGAGCGCGCGCTGGCGACCTCCCGCTGCGGCGGCCGTGAGCTGCATCTGAGCGTCAGCCACGACAACTACGCCGAAAACATCGGCGGGGTTCAGCTCTGCATCCTGCGCGAGGCTCGCGCCTTGGCGGATAAGAGCGTCGACCACCTCCATCTCTTTCCCGCCCGGGTCTATCCCATGCTGCGGACCGGCCGGGACGCCGGCCTGATCGGCGTGATCTGGAACGGCGCGACGCTCGGCCTGTTCGAGCCGGCGGCGATCGCCGAGGTCCTGGCCGCCCGGCCGAGCGCGCGCACCACGCTCGCCCTGCACAACATGCTGGGCCACTCGGCCGACGACATCCTGCCCATCGTCCAGGCGGCGGGGATCAAGGCCGGCTTCTACTGGCTGCATGACTTCGGCAGCGTCTGCGCGGGCTTCCACCTGATGCGCAACGACGTGGCCGACTGCGCGGCGCCGCCCGCCGACAGCCCCGCCTGCGCCATCTGTGTCTACGGTCCCTGGCGCGCCCTGCACGTGGCCGAGCACCGCCGGCTGTTCGAGGCCCTGGACCTGACGGTGGTCGCCCCCTCGCAGGTCACGCTCGACCTCTGGAAGCGCGCTTCGGACCTGCCGCACAAGACGGCCCTGGTCCGGCCCCACGCGACCCTGGCCCGCCCTCGGCCGGCGGGTGCGGTGGCCACCGGGCCCCTGCGCGTGGCCTTCGTCGGCGTCGGCGCGGCGCACAAGGGCTGGCCGCTGTTCGAGACCCTGATCGCCCAGCTCCGCGACGACCCGCGCTACGCCTTCGTCCATCTCGGCCGGGCGGGGCCCCAGCCCCTGGCCATCGAGCATCACGAGGTCACGGTCACCGCCGACCGGCCCTCGGCCATGCGCGATGCGCTGGAGGCCCACGCCATCGATGTGGCCTTGGTCTGGCCCCTGTGCCGCGAGACCTTCAGCTTCACCGCCTACGAAGCCGCCGCGGCGGGCGTCGCGGTCCTGACCCATCCCGACAGCGGCAATGTCGCGGCCTTCGTCGCCGACACCGGCCACGGCCAGGTCCTGCCCGACGAGGCGGCCCTCTTCGCCCTATTCGAAGCCGGCGAGGCCCTGAAGCTCTCCCGCGCCGCCCGCGCGCCCCAGCTCTACGACCTCGACTTCGGCGCCCTCACAGCGGAACTGCGCTAGACCGAAGCGCAGAGCCTGCTTCGACGCCGCTGTGCGGCGTCCTTTGAACGCGGAGATCGCGGAGAAGCGCAGAGATCGCGGAGTGCAGGGCCTCTCTGCGTCCTCCGCGAATCTCCGCGATCTCTGCGTTCAAAGGGGGACAGTTCGCTGCGCGAGCAGGGAATAATCGCTGTTCGCTAGGCGTTCGCGACCAGCGGCTCCGCCAGCAGCTTGTCCAGCTTGCGGATCTCGGTGACCGGCGAGGCGACCCCGCCCTCCATCCGCATCACCTTGTTGCAATAGAGCCGGATCAGGTCGAGGTCGTGGCTGGCCAGCACCAGGATGCCGGCCCGCTCCACCAGGCTCAGCAGCCGCGCGTGGGCGATCTTCTGGAAATCGGCGTCGCCGACCGCGATCCACTCGTCCATCAGCAGCACGTCGGCGTCGACGGCGGTGGCCACCGCGAAGGCCAGCCGCGCCTGCATGCCGGCCGAATAGCTCTTCAGCGGCATGGCCAGGAACGGGCCCAGGCCCGTGAAGGCGCTGATCTCGTCCATCCGCGCCTCGATCTCGGCCGAGCTCATGCCGGCGATCCGGCCGCGCAGGCGGATGTTCTCCAGGCCCGTCGCCGAGGGGTCGATGCCGAGCGACAGGTCCAGCAGCGGCGCGATCCGGCCATGCACCTCGATCTCACCCTGATCGGGCTCGTAGGCGCCCGACAGCGCGCGCAGCAGGGTGGTCTTGCCCGAGCCGTTATGGCCGATCAGCCCCAGCCGGTCGCCGGCCTTGAGCTGCATGTTGAGGCCCTTGATCGCCGTCACCTCGGCCGAGCCGTGGTGCGCCTGGCCCAGGCTGCCGCCCACCGCCACCCGCGCCAGGTGCTTCTTCAGCGACTTTGAGTCCACGCCATAGACGGGCAGGCGCACGGTCAGGTCGCTGACGCGGATCGAGACGGGCGGGCTCACAGGTAGTGCACGATGTTGCGGCGGGTCAGCACGAAGGTCGCGAAGGTCCCGGCCCAGCCGACCACCGCCATGACCGCCAGGATGGCGTAGCTCATCGGGTCCGGCGCCTGGCCCAGCAGGGGCGAGCGGATGGCGTCCAGCATGTGGAAGAAGGGATTGAAGGTCAGCACGAGGTGCATCAGGCCCGACCGCGAGCTCGGCTGCCAGAACACCGGCGTCATGAACATCGAGAACTGCATCACCGAGGTGACGATCTGGGGGATGTCGCGGAACCGCGCCGAGGTGATGGCCGTCGCCAGGCTCACCCAGGAAATGTTGGCCAAGGTGAGCGCGAGGCCGAGCACGGCCAGCGGCAGGTTCATCTTCCGCCAGAAGCCGAAATAGATCAGCACCGCGACGATGATCACCACGTGGTGGCCCAGCACCACGATGTTCCGCAGCACGGTGCGCCAGACGAAGGTGAAGATCGGCAGCGAGGTCTGGCTGAGCATGCTGGAGGCCAGCACGAAGGTGTCGCAGCCCTCGATGATCACCAGCGAGATCACCCCCCAGAAGACGATGCCCAGGGCCACGAAGGGCAGGGTCTCGGTCAGCGAGATGTGCTGCAGCTCGGAATAGAGGAAGCCGATCCCCAGCACCATGAAGGCCATGGACAGGGTGATCCACAGCGGGCCCAGGATCGAGCCGCGGTAGCGCGACACCACGTCGTGCCAGGCCAGCGACCAGGAGAGGCCGAGCCTGGCGCCCGAGGCCTTCAGGTCGGCCACGGCGAGGGTGAATTCATGCCCGGTCCCGCGGCGGCCCGTGCGCAGCATGTGTTCCGCGGTTTGCATGCGGTCTCCGGTGCGAGGGCCGCTGGTAACAGGTGTCATTTTGGGGTGCAAGCACGGCGCCCGGTCGCAGGCGCGGCGCATGTCGGCGCCCGTGTGGACGCGCCGGCCAAGGCCATGCTAGCCCGGCGGCGATGACCCCCGAGGCGCCGACCCCCCTCCCGAGCCGCCGGACGATGTCGCGTCGCGTGGGCGACCCGCGGCCGATCGACGTCAGCCTGGCCGAGGCGGGGGTCTGGCTGATCGTGCCCTGCTACAAGGTGGTCGACCATATCGCCCGGGTGATCGCCCGCGCGCCGCCCTGGATCGAGGGGATCGTCTGCGTCGACGACGCCTGTCCGCAGAAGTCCGGCGACCATATCGAGGCGACCATCGCCGACCCGCGCGTGCGCGTCGTGCGCCTGGCCCAGAACCAGGGTGTCGGCGGCGCCACCCTGGCCGGTTACGCGGAGGCGGCGCGGCGCGGCGGGCGGATCCTGGTCAAGGTCGACGGCGACGACCAGATGGACCTGTCCTATCTCAGCCATCTGGTCGCCCCGATCCTGCTGGGCGAGGCCGACTACGCCAAGGGCAACCGCTTCACCTCGATCAGCCACCTGACGGCGATGCCGAAGCTGCGCATCTGGGGCAACGCCGCCCTCAGCCTCGCGGCCAAGGTCTCGACCGGCTACTGGAACGTCTTCGACCCCACCAACGGCTTCACCGCCATCGAGGCCAGCGTGGCCCGCCGGGTGATGGAGAAGCGGGTCTCCCGGCGCTTCTTCTTCGAGACCGACCTGCTCTATCACCTGGGCACCCTGCGCGCGGTGGTCCGCGACGTGCCCATGCCCGCCCGCTACGGCGACGAGGTCTCCAATATCCGCATCGGCGCCATCGTCGGCCCCTTCGCTTTCAAGCACCTGACCAACTTCGTCCAGCGGATCATCGGCCAGTATTTCGTACGCGACTTCACCGTCGCCACCCTGGAGCTGCTGGCCGGCGGGGCGCTGTTCCTGTTCGGCCTGGCCTATGGCCTGCACTGGCTGGCCGTGCGCGACCCGCATGTGGCGGCCTCGGCCGGCGTCGTCATGGCCGCCGCCCTGCCGGTGATCGTCGGCGTCCAGCTGCTGCTGCAGGCGATGAACTTCGACGTGTCCAACGTGCCGACACGGGCTATCCATCCCTACCTGCGCGCCATCGAGCAGCTGGAGGCCGACTGACCATGGGGCTCAAGGACACCCTGCTGTGCTCCGTGTTCGCCGTGGCCCTGCCGGTGGGCCAGGCGATGTTCAAGTTCGCGGCCCTCTACAACGCCCGGCTCGAGGGGAATTTCGTCGAGCGCGTGCTGCGCAACTGGCCGCTGATGGGCGCCTTCGCCTGGTACGGCATGACGGCGCTGTTCTGGTTCTACGTGCTCACCCGCGTGCCGCTCTCGACCGCCTACCTGTTCTCGCTGGTCGGCTCGGCCCTGGTGCCGCTGATCGCCTGGGCGGTGTTCAAGGAGCCGTTCTCCTGGGGCCTGCTCGGCGGCTACGTCCTGATGCTGGCGGGCCTCGGCGTGATCATGACCCAAGGCCGCGCATGAGCCTGGCGCGCCTGCGCCCGGACGCGGGCTGGGCCTTCCGCCTGGTGATCGTGGCGGGGGCCCTGGCGATGCTGGCGGCCAGCATGCCGGGGCACCTGTCCACCGACTCGGTCGTCCAGCTCTACGAGGGCCGCCACCACGTGCGCGAAAGCTTCGGGCCGGTGGTCTATGCCGCGATCCTCGGGGGCTTCGATCGCCTGTGGCCGGGGACCGGCCTCTATCTCATCGCCAGCGCCACCCTCGGTTTCGGCGCCTTCCTGGCTTTGCGGATGCTGCGTCCGAAAGCCTCCTGGCTCGCGCCTCTCATGGCCCTGGCGGCGGTGCTGAGCCCGGCCCTGCTGATCTATCAGGGCGAGGTCTGGAAGGACGTGCTGTTCGCCAACCTGGCCGTGGCGAGCTTCGTGCTGCTCGCCGCGATCGCGCGTGGCTGGGCGCCGCGGCGGCGCAGGCCCTGGCTCGCCCTGGCCGCGCTGGTGCTGATGCTGGCGCTCGCCGCCCAGGTCCGTCAGAACGGCCTGATCGCGGCCCTGTTCGCCGCCCTCGTGCTCGCCTGGACCGCCCGTGCGGGCGGCTGGCGCGGGGTCGCCGGCTGGAGCCTCGGCCTCCTCGCCGCCGTGCTCCTCACCTCCCACGGCCTGGCGCTCGCCGCCCAGCCGCCCAAGGCCGGCCAGGATCAGGCCACCAGCACCGGCCTGCGCATCCTCATGCATTACGACATCGTCGGCGTCGTCGCACACGACAAGGCCCTGCCCCTCGACGACATCCGCGCGGTCAGTCCGCTGGTGGAGCACGTGATCCGCGACCGGGGCGTGCCGCTCTATTCGCCCGAGCGCGTCGACTACCTCGATCTCGACCCCGGGGTCGGCCAGGCGCTCTGGCTCTTGCCGCAGGATGTGGTGGAGCGGCAATGGGTCCATCTGGTGCTTCACAGCCCGGGCGCCTATCTGGCCCATCGCTGGGATGTGTTCCGATGGATTTTCCTGACGCCGATGATCGATAGCTGCCTGCCGCTCTATGTCGGGGTCGCCGGACCCGACGCGAAGCTGGCGGATCTGCGGATCCGGGCGGGCGTCGATCGGTCGGACACGCGGCTCTACAACTACGGAACCTGGATGCTCGACACGCCCGCCTTCTCGCACCTGGCCTACGCCCTGGCCTGCGTGGGGACGGCGATCCTCCTGCTCGTCCGGCGCGACCCGCAGGACATCGCCATGGCGGGGCTGATGCTCGCCGCCCTCGGCTTCGCGGCGAGCTTCTTCCTGATCTCCATCGCATGCGATTATCACTATCTGTATTTCCTGGATCTGGCCGGGCTCGCCGGTCTGGTCTATCTGGCGATCGACCCGCCGCTGGGCTTGCGGAGGTCCCGATGAGAGTCCGCATCCTCGCCACGCTGCTCTGCGCCGCGCTCGCCCTGTCGGCGTGCGACCGCCCCGCGCCGCGCGAGGCCCAGCGCTCGGCGCCGCCGAAACCGGTGGCCGATTCCATCCTCAGCGATCCGGCGATCTACCAGCCGACGCGGGAGGCCGAGGGGCCGGTCCGCTGGGACGCCGCCAAGGGGGCCTTCGTCGCCGGCGGCGAGATCCTGCGCGCGGAGAAGCTCTGGACCTTCGAGGGCGCGACCGACGGCTTCGTCGCCGTGGGCGGCGAGGCGCAGCCCGCACAGCATTCGGGCATGCTCGTCCAGGAACTGGGGCCGGCGCTCAGCCTGCGCACCCCCAGCGGGCTCAATGTCGAGGGGCGCAACCGCGCGCTCGTCCTCGTCCGTCTCACCCGCCTGCGCGCCGCCAAGCCCTGGGACGGCACGGTCTACTATTCCACCCGCGCCCACGGCGAGAGCCAGGCCTATTTCGCCAAGCCCGCGATCGGCGGAGACCCGGCCGTCGGCGAGACCCAGGTGCTGGTCTACGACATGCGCCGGCTGCGGGCCGGCGGCGAGGACTGGAAGAGCTCGATCATCGACCAGGTGCGCATCGATCTCGACGCCGCGCCGGGCGGCGTGTTCCTGATCCGCCAGGTGGCCATCGCCCAGAGCCTGGAGAGCGCCGTCGCCGCGGCCCAACCGAAGCC